>NZ_CALJXO010000042.1:0-55606 GCF_937988555.1 uncultured Boseongicola sp.
ACCTTGCCGCCCGTGGCGCGCATGTCGCAATCGCGGCCCGTAAGGGCCGCGACCCTCGCGCCCTGGCTGACGGAATCAAATAAACCCATGTCGCCTACTGGGTGTCCTCGGAGATCACCGAATGAAACGGCGCCAAAAGCTTTGGATACCGGGCCTATAACCTCTACCAATTGGGCGACGATCAGACCCAAAGCCGGCTGATCCAGGACACCCCGGCAGACTTCTTTGCTGGCGCTCAGAGGCTGGATGCCGGGATCATCCTCCCTGACGCCCGGTTACAGCAAAAACTGCTGAGGGTCATCGCAAGCCCGACCTACAGATCGCTTCACAACGCAAACTAGTCGGTTCTTGCGAACCCATCAAACAAACGGTTCCAGAACTGTACCGAGCACACTTTGGATGTTATGATGGCCGCAATCTACAACACGTCAGACCGCGCTCAGATAAAAGCGAACATCGGCGCACACTTCGACGCCCAGGCTGTGAAGATCAGTGGCCTGAAGCGCACCTTTGCCCGCGTCGCGTCTGCTGCGCTGACCACGTCAGATCATGGCGCACAGATTGGCACCGCAACATTCGGGTCCATCGCGCGCTTTATGAAGAAGCACGATCTGGCCGACGAAGTGTAGCGGATCACGCCTGATGCATCCTATCACTTCTGACAAAAAACGGCATTGTCCCAAACTGGGGCAATGCCCGTCAGCACAAGCGCAGGCTGGATAAATGGTAGATCATCTCGGGCGAACGATAGAGTTGGAACACCGCGAAAAGCACGCCCAGCGCCCCTAAGAGGTACATAAAGTGCGTCGTCCGCGTCATGCCACTTTCCCCTCGGGCCGCTCGTATATTGGCCAGTTCAGGGCCGCCGCCAAAAGGCTTAAGCCAATCGCCAGCCCCCAAGCCATATCATAGCTGCCGGTCCGGTCATACAACCAGCCGCCCATCCAGCCACCGGCGAACGACCCAAGTTGGTGCGCGAAAAAGACAATTCCACCCAGCATAGACATGTGTTTTACGCCCCAGACGCTGGCCACCGTGCCGTTCGTCAAAGGCACCGTCGACAACCAGAAAAGCCCCATAAGCGCGCCGAAAACATACGCCGATGCGGCTGTGACGGGCATCAGCACAAAGCCCGCAATCAATGCCCCGCGCGCCAGATATATCCAGCTAAGCAACATCGGCTTGCGCAGCCGGCCGCCCCAAAGACCGGCCAGATAGCTGCCAAGAATATTAACCAGCCCGATCAGCGCCAACACCACGGTCGCAACAGAAACGTCTACGCCCTCGTCCGCAAGAAACGCGGGCAGATGTACTGCGATAAAGACCACCTGAAAGCCGCAGGCAAAAAACCCAAGCGACAAAAGCCAGAAGTCGCGTGACCCGAACGCGCCGGACAAGGCTTCGCGGACCGTCGAGGTGTCGGGCGCGGCTGTGCTTGCCGCGACATCGACCCGCGTAATACCGAAGGCCAGCGGGGCCATCAAAAGCGCGAAGGCAGAGAGCGCCAACAAAGCACCGTCCCAGTCCAGAAACCCAATGAGCCCAAGCGTCATCGGCAACAAGGCAAACTGCCCGAATGACCCGACCGACATGGTGATCCCCATCGCCATGGATCGCTGTTCGGGCCGAACCAGACGACTGATTGCGCCGAAAATCACCGGGAATGTTGTGCCCGCAAGCCCGAGACCTATCAGCACGCCCGCGCCAAGGATAAAGACCACCTCGCCCGCCACCTGAGACATCGCCCAAAGCCCGGCCGCGTAAACAAGCGCCCCAAGGACGATGATCTGTTTTGCACCAAAACGATCCGCCAGCATACCGGCGAAAGGTTGGCTTATGCCCCAGACAAGGTTCTGAAGCGCGATCGAAAACGCAAACGTTTCGCGGCCCCAGCCCTGCTCAAGCGAGATCGGCTGCAGAAAAAGTCCGAAACCGTGCCGGATCCCAAGAGAGAAAAGCAGGATCAACGCGCCGCAAGCCACGGCAAAGCCCGCTCCATTCCATTTCAATGTTTGGCCATCGGTCATGACTGCGGGGATATACCAACTTCTATGCCAAAACCACCCGAGCCAACGCTCCAAAGGTTAACATATTGGTCACAGGCGTTACCGCCCGCGCCAGATGCTATGTGCAAATACGCGACGGCGGATACGGGCACCGACGTGATAGCGACATCGCGATTTTGCACGGTCAACTATGATTTACTGGCTTTAAGACAGGGGCGGTTTGTGTGCCACACCCATCGCAAGGACGCGACGTTGAGGTTTCGGCGTAGACTCAGGCCTCTGAAATTACCCGATGAAGTTCTGTGTCAGCCAGAACTGCCCGCAGTATTGCGCGTTTGGATCAAAGGCGACTGCCGCCGTCGTTGCGCGAACCCGCCTATCAAGGATGTTTTTCCGGTGACCAGGAGAGTTCATCCAAAGCGTCACAACGTGCCGCGCCAAGGTTGCGTAGGAATGTGCGGGAAGCGGCTGTCCATCGTTGGTCCGAAATTGGCAAGCATTTGAATCAACTATTTTAAAGCGACGGTTGTCGATCTGATAGCGATGCACCATCCCGATGTTTTCCGATCCGGTTTTAAATCGAATCCCAGAGTTCTTCACCCGCTGTTTCAGCGTCGAGGCGCCAGCTACCGTGCTTTTGTGGGTTAATTGCTGAGTACGTGCCATCCATTTCGAGTGCTTTTCAGCCTCTCTAGACAGGCGTGAGTTTGCATCTGAAACGCTCTCCAGCCCAGCCCGGCAGCGGTGAAAGTTCACTTCCGTACGGATTGCCTCGTCAAGCAGAGGTTGGTTTATGCCGGCCTGAGGCACGATGGTCTTAGCAGCCGTCGCGGATACATTCCGCGAGCAAGCCTCGGACGCAGTCGCAGCGACACAGGCAAGCGCAACTCCGGCAACAACAGTTGCAATCTTCGATCTCATTCGATGGCCCCTTGTACCTGCCCCCGCGCGCATTTTCGGAGCCAAATGCGGCCAAAGCGCGGCTTTACCTCGGCGCTCGTTTGGAATTTGTTCGGGAAAATGAAGCTCTGGCCGAGCCAGGCCGCGCGTTTTGGCAGTTCCTTGCCAGAACTTCTGGTTAGTTCTCGCGGCGCAGCGCGTCCATTGTGCGGACCAATTCTGCGCTGATCCCCGGCTCGGACAGCGCATGCCCCGCCCTTGCAACAAATGACAATCGCGATCGCGGCCATGCTTCGTGCAGCCGATGCGCCGACAGCGGCGGACAGATCATATCGTAGCGACCCTGCACAATTGTTCCGGGCACATTCTGTAGGGCATCGAGGTTTGCTTCGATCCAACCATCGTGTTCAAGAAAACCAGCGTTGGTGAAATAGTGGTTTTCAAGCCGCGCAAATGCACGCGCGTATTCCGCCGGGCTATCACCCCGCGGGCCATCATTCGCGATAGATGCAAGCGTGTTTTCCCAGCTGGCCCAAGCCCGCGCGAACCGCGTTTCCGTCGCCAGATCACCCGAGAACAGACGCCGATTATAGGCCTCGATCAGATCGCCATGCTCTTGTTTGGGAACAATCGCAGTGAAGCGTGCCCAGACATCTGGCCAGAACGCACCAGCCCCGCCGCCATAAAACCAGTCCAATTCACGCTGAGTCATCAAGAAGACACCGCGCAGCACAAGATGAGACACACGAATCGAATGCGTGATCGAATAGACCAGCCCAAGCGTAGCGCCCCAGCTACCACCAAAGACGATCCACTTGTCGACGCCCAGCTTCTCGCGGATATGTTCAATATCGCGCACAAGGTCCCACGTCGTATTGTTGGTGACGCTTGCATGAGGGCGCGAACGGCCACAGCCACGCTGGTCAAACAGAATGATTCGATAGTGCGTTGGGTCAAAATACCGACGCATCGCAGGACTACACCCGCCGCCGGGACCACCGTGAAAGACAACGACAGGCACTCCGTCCGGGTTGCCGCATTGTTCGACATAGATGCGATGGCCGTCTCCCACGTCCATCATCCGCTGATCGAATGGATCAATCGGCGGATAGAGAAACTGTGACGCACTTTTTTTGTCTGCAAGACGGTCCATGTAAGTTCTATATAATGCGAAAGCCCGGCAATCTATGTCAGTAACGACAGAATTTTTGAAAGGTCCCTAACGCATATGGCGAGTACGAACACAATTGACGCCTCGGAGATCGAGAAATTTCAGGCAATGGCCGCCGAATGGTGGGATCCGAACGGGAAGTTCAAGCCCCTACATATGCTGAATCCGTGCCGCTTGGATTACATCACGTCTCAGATTGCAGCCGAGTTTGGGCGCGATCTGACGTCTCCCTTGCCCTTTAAGGGACTTCGCATCCTCGATATTGGATGTGGCGGGGGTCTTTTGTCCGAGCCTATGGCGCGTTTGGGAGCCACTGTGGTGGGCGCCGATGCCGCCGAGCGCAATATACCTGTCGCAACGCTCCACGCCGAGCAGCAGGGGCTAAACATCGACTATCGGCATACATCTGCAGAAGCATTGGTCGCGGCCGGAGAAACGTTTGATGCCGTGATGAATATGGAAGTGGTGGAACATGTTTCGGACCCGCTTGCGTTTTTGACGGCCTGCCGTGACCTTCTGAAACCGGGTGGGTTGATGACGTGCTCGACGATCAACCGGAACCCGAAAAGCTACGCTATGGCCATTTTTGGCGCGGAATACGTAATGCGCTGGTTGCCAAAAGGCACGCACGAATGGTCAAAGTTCATCACTCCGGATGAGCTTTATGAGCTACTGGCAAAGGCGGGGCTAGATCCAGTTGATCGCAAAGGTTTCGTATTCAATCCGATCACATGGTCCTGGCGGCTGAGCAATCGGGATCTAAGTGTGAACTACGTCACAGCTTCGGTTCGTTCTTCGTAGAAGGCGCGTCGAACCGCTTTCGAATTTCGCGCAAAACAGGCAATGCCTGACGTACTTTTTCATGCCCGGCAGCGTCGACGGCGTCGTTCAGGATAGGCACAATCGCGGAAAGGGCCGCATCGCGCGCGCGCTTTCCAGCCGGGCTGATCGCGACAAACTTGCGGCGCGCATCATCCCAGTCGGGTCGGATATGGACATATCCAGCAGCCTCAAGCCGGCTGATCGTGTTGGTCATAGCGCCTCGCGTAATATGAAACGCACGCGCAAGCTGGGCCGGGGTCCGCTCGGACCCGGTGCGAGACAGATGATTCAGCACCGAGAAATGGCTCAACTCCATTCCCTTGGGCAAGGCTTTTGACAGGCGCGCGCGTGCCAGTTGGTCCGCCATGAATATCTCGCTGAAAAGCGCGATGGCCAGCGGGTCCCCTTTGTCACTGCTATTGTTCATGTTACCGATCTGTAGTTTCGATCATGGGTCAGGCTTGGGAGTCTATTTCTTACATCATCAACTGCGGACAGATTGAGATCAACCACTGTGACACCGGGCAAATCGCCGCCATCGGCCAGAATGTGCCCCCACGGATCGATTGCCAGTGAATGCCCGTAGGTCCGACGGCTGCGTCCTTTGGATGCTGAATGAGTACCACATTGGGCCGGGGCCAGCACAAAGCTTCCAGTCTCGATGGCGCGGGCTCGCAAAAGTGTTTCCCAATGGGCGACACCCGTTTCGGGCGAAAACGCGGAAGGGACCGTAAGAATCTTTGCACCAGCCTGCGCGAGGTGGCGAAAAAGGTGCGGAAATCGCAGATCGTAGCAAATCGTCATACCAAGGCCGGTCCCGCCAATCTGTGCCAAGGAGGCCCGGTCACCCGGCCGATAGCCGTCGCTTTCGAGGTAAGTTTCCGTTTCGCTGATTGACACGTCAAACATGTGGATCTTGTCGTAGCGGGCGGCAATCTGACCATTGGGATCGATCAGAAAGGACCGATTGATAAAGCGTCCATCCCCGTCTGGGTCTTTCAGCGCCAGCGACCCGATCAGTATCCAGATGCTGTGGGCGTTTGCAGAATGTCTCAGTCCGGCCAAGGTGATATCGCTGGCTTCATCTTGCAGAACATCGTGTTGATGTGCGCGGGACATCGAAACGCAGTTCGTCACTTCCGGCGTTAGCGCGAACGTTGCACCCCGCGCGGCTGCTTGGGAAATGTGGGATTGGGTGACCGGAAGGTTGGCCCCGGGGTTATCCGAAGCCGAAAGCTGGATCAGACCTACACGCAAAGCCTCAGGTCGCAAGCAGCGGGTCAAGCTTCCCGGACCGCTCGAGCGCATAAAGTTCGTCACAGCCACCGACGTGCGTTTCGCCAATGAAAATCTGCGGCACAGTGTGGCGGCCATTGGCGCGCGAAAGCATTTCTTGACGACGCTTCGGCTCGCGCGCAACGTCAACTTCAGAGAATGAAATGCCTTTGGACTTCAAAAGGCGCGTCGCTGCATGGCAAAAACCGCAGAAAGGCGACGTATAGATTTCAACGTTGTTCAAGGTCATAGCTCCTTCAGGCTTGACCTTCATTTAGGGAGTCTTGTCGGCTCTTGCCAGCACCAGAATGGAAATCTGTGCTGCGCCTGCCGCTTAGCAAGCCTGCGTGCGTGGATGCAGACAAGGTCACGCCCGACGTCAATGCATCGCCGATCAGCACGGCCTTGCGACCATTCAGATCGTCTTTTCGACTGTTTGCGAGGGAGTTCCCCCTTTGGAGCGTTGCCGAAGAGATCGTCGATGCCCATACCGTCCTGCGGTTTTTGTGCGCGAAGTCCCGATCAGTGCTTCGGGATCGGGCTTAGATCATAAAACTTAGCGACACCCTTCGCGCGGCTTTGCCGCCTGATTGCAGCGGCGTCTTATGAGACGGCTCCACTGAAGCGGCACAGGAACCAAAACGTATCTTGGTCGGCGCCCGCGCGAGCCACCCAGTGACCAGCGATCGCAACGAGATCAATTCGGTCTTCGTGCATGAAGCCCAATACAACACGCGACCGGCATCGCGATATGCCAATGCCACACGGCCCGTTTTTTAAGGCCGTTCCCTCTTAAGGCAATCGTCGCAGCTGTCTGCCGCACCATCGGCGTCACCGCAAAGATCGCAGCTATGTCCGGTTTGAAACGGTATATCTCGCCAAAAAGCGCCACAAAGCGCGCCGTGATCATCAACGAATTTCGAGCACAGAACGCGCTGGTCGGGATAGATCATTCCCACTGCACATTGCATAAACGCCATCTCACCTTACCTTGTTTGTTCCAATGACCGACACACCACGACTGACCGACCGAAGAGCCCTTAAGTTGCACCGCGCACGCGCGGCGCGCAGGCCACAGCTGTTCCTGCTAGACGAAGCGGCTGCTGATCTTGAAGAAAGACTGTCAGAAATTAAGAAAACCTTCACCAAGCCTGCGATTGTTGGGGGCATGCCCGGGCCTTTTCAGGCTGTGTTGCCGCCATCCGTCAGCGTTCTAGACGATGATCTGCTGGATTTGACGCGCGGTTCGCATGATTTGGTTGTTCACGCGATGTCGCTTCATTGGGCAGATGATCCCGTTGGACAGCTGGTCCAGTCACGGCTGGCGCTGGAGCCTGATGGGCTGCTTATTGCAATATTCTTCGGTGGTCAGACCTTGCACGAGTTGCGCACTGTTTTGGCGGAAGCAGAGACGCGGGTAAGCGGTGGGCTTTCGCCGCGTGTTTTGCCGATGGGTGACCTGCGTGATCTGGGTGGTTTATTGCAACGGGCGGGATTTGCGCTGCCCGTGGCCGACAATCGCACGATTACTGTGCGGTACAAAAGCCTGGGCGATCTGATCCGTGACCTGCGTGGAATGGGCGAAACCAATGCGCTTGCCAATCGACATCGCGCTGTGGCGGACCGGCGCCTGTTTCAAGAAGCCGAAAGCCAGTACCGGGCGCATTTTTCCGACGACGACGGGTACCTGCTTGCGACCTTTGAGATGATATTTCTGACAGGCTGGGCCCCGCACGAAAGCCAGCCGAAACCTCTTCGCCCCGGATCGGCGAAAGGCCGACTTTCGGAGGCTTTGGGAACGCAAGAACGCCCAACAGGCGATCACATCGCACCACCGAGACGTTGACCTGGGCTTTATTCCGGTTATTTGACCTGTCAGGGGGAAGACTTTGACCGGAAGACCGCCTAAAATGATTGACGAGAAATCGATGCAGGAAGCCACATTGGCGAACAACGCCCCTCACGATAGCAACCCACATCTCCCCGCGGACCACCCCCCGGTGGCGCGGGAAAAGATCGGCATTCTTGTTGCCAACCTTGGAACCCCGGACGGATATGACTATTGGTCCATGCGCCGATACCTGAACGAGTTCCTCTCGGATCGTCGGGTCATCGACTATAATCCTTGGATTTGGCAACCGCTTTTGCAGGCTGTGATCCTGACGAAACGCCCGTTTTCAAGTGGCGCTGCCTATAAGTCGATCTGGAATGAGGCGCAGGGCGAGAGCCCCTTGATGACAATCACCAAAGCCCAGACCAAGAAAATCAGTGACGTGATGGCCGAACGTTTCGGCGATCAGGTTCTGGTTGATTTCTGCATGCGCTATGGCAACCCTTCGACGCAATCAAAGGTCCGCATGATGGTCGAGCGTGGATGCCGTAAGATACTGTTTTTCCCACTTTATCCGCAATACGCTGGTGCAACGACTGCTACCGCAAACGATCAATTTTTTCGCTCGGTAATGGCCGAGAAGTGGCAGCCGCCAGTGCGGACCGTACCGGGCTATTTCGACCGCCCGTCTTATATTGATGCTTTGGCGCAATCGGTTGAACGAGCCTATGGCGTGATGGAAACCAAACCAGATATTCTCGTGTGTTCCTACCACGGGGTCCCGCAGCGATATTTGATGGAAGGCGACCCCTACCATTGTCAGTGCCAGAAGACGACGCGCCTTTTAAAAGAACGCCTCGGCTGGGACAACAGCGAGATCGTGACCACCTTCCAAAGTCGCTTTGGGCCCGAGGAATGGCTTCAACCCTATACTGTCGAGGAAGTCGCGCGGCTTGCCGAGGGCGGCAAGAGGCGGATCGCAGTGATCGCGCCCGCGTTTTCGGCCGATTGCATCGAAACGTTAGAAGAGATCAACGAAGAGATCCGCGAAAGCTTCGAGGAAGCGGGCGGCGAACACTTCACCTATATCCCTTGCCTTAACGACGATGACGCCCATATCGCGGCGCTTTCAGAGGCAATTGAGGACAATTTGAAGGGGTGGATCGAGTCGCGTCCACTTGGCTAAGCGACCACCCGGTATAGACATCGAACCGACAATAGTGACGGCGCCTTCTGGGCAAGACCCATTTTGCGGCAAACTGTCTCGGAGGCAGTGTTTCCTGGTTGCATCCCCGTTGATGAGAGCCTGAAATCCATAGCGACCCCGCATGGGAAGCCTGGGCTATCGCGCCAAAGATCCGGGCACGTTCTTCGCCACGTCTTTCCTAGGCGGTTGCGGGCAGTCCCCTGAAAACGGGCCTGGTTTGGAACACTCTCATGTGACTCGTCTGTCAGATCAGCAAACCCAACCGCCCGGCCATCGCAGGTGAAGCGGGGGTCATCGCGTGTCATGCGAAAACCTCTCGAGACCGCAGCGCAATACGATGCACTGGGCCTCGGGCCGGAAAAATTCATTGCTCAGAGCAAAACATCCCGCCTGATGGACGCGATGGTGACAAAATCCCGAAGGTTGGCAAGCTGCTAGATCAACAAAACCTGCGTGCCGACCTTGGCGAGATCGTAAAGTTCGGTGATATGTTCGTTATAGAGGCCGATACAGCCGTTGGACGAGCGACGCCCGATCTTGCGCGTGTCGTGGGTGCCATGGATGCGGTAATAGGCCCAGGTCAGGTGCAGCGCCCGGATGCCGAGCGGGTTGTCGGGGCCCGGAGGCATGTAATCCGGCCAGTCTGGGTTGCGAACCTTCATGGCAGGCGTCGGGCGCCAGTCAGGCTCGGGATCTTTCACCACAACCTTGGTGCGACCGCGGCGCGTCAGATCTTCACTTAACGGCACTGATGTTGGGTACAGTTTATAGGTCGACTGTGACTCGTCCCAGTAGTGTAATGCGCGCGATGTGATATCGACGAGGATCGCGCCATTCCGCAAGTTGTCGAAATAGGGCTGCCAATCAAGAGCGCGGAAACTGGAGGCGTTGCGGCGGACGGTCTGCCCGTCCTGCTCGGAACCGTCAATTGACTGCGCCAACGCGGGGGCCGCAAGAACAGATGCGCTTGTTGCGAGAAACGCGCGCCGGTTGAATTTAGGGCTCGAAAAGTCGGTCATTTGGATTCTCTTTGAACAAGGCGTTGCCCTTAACACTAATGCTCCTTTGCAACATCTACAATTCACAGCAGCGTTAGTTGGCCGACTGTGTGACACTTACGTTTGAACCGGGCGAAAGTTCGCTGTATGGCAGTAAAAATTGACCAAAGGCCCTGTATCCATGATCCGCACACTTTTTTCCCTTGCTATGGCGCTTGTCGTTGCTGCTTGCGCGACCCCGGAACTACTGATTGGTCCGGACGGTAAGCCGTTACCGCGGATTTATATAATCGATGATGGCGACACGGCCGATATCCAGTTTCGCGTTTTGGACGGGGTTAACGCGCTTCGAGGTGCATCTGGCGCCGGTCCGGTGCGATTGTCAGCAGAGCTAAATGCGGCCGCCGCCACCCATGCGCGCGATATGTCCGTCCAAAATCGTCCCTGGCATTTCGGGTCGGACGGATCGAGCCCGCTTGATCGGGTTGCACGCGCTGGATATCAGGGCGGCCTGCTCGGCGAAAACATTTCGGAAACGTATGAGACCGAATTGGAGACCCTTTCGGCGTGGATGGAGCAACCTGACACACGCACTGTCATACTGGATTCGCGCGCAAATGATCTTGGCTTCGCCTGGTTTCAGGAGCCGAACGGGAAAATCTGGTGGACAATGATTGTGGGCGCACAGAGCGCAGGCGTGCGGCCGTCTACTTAAAGATCGACACAAAGGTACCGTTTGGAACCATCGCGTAAACTTCTTCCATTTCATCGTTAGAGATGGCGACACATCCCCACGTCCAGTCGGGCTTTGGTTTGCTGATCAGTGTCCCTTCACCGTGGATAAAGATATCCCCGCCCGGGTCCTCCCCCAAAGCTTTTGCCTCGGCGATGTCGTGCCTGTTGGGATAGTCGATCCCGATCGAAAGGTGGAAGCGGCTGTCCGGGTTACGACGGTCAACGCGATAGTGTCCCTCTGGGGTTCTGCCGTCACCTTCGACCTTTTTGTCGCCCGCAGGGGCAAAGCCCAGCGCAATATCGTAGGATCTGAGCGCTTTGTTCCCATGCAAAAGATACATTTTGCGCTTTTCTTTAAGCACAATCACCCGCGTCACTTCGGGACCAGAATAGCTTTGAAACTTTGACGCACAGGCCGACAGTGCCGTTGCCAGCATGCCGAAAAGTGCGAAACGCCTTGTAAATCGCATGATCCTTGCTCGACCCTTTTGCCTCAAACTTCCTATAACGCAGCGAACACTCTATGTGAATCCACTTCATGCAAGCGTCAGTCCTGCCGCCACCTCAACATGAGGAGACCAGCGAAACTGGTCCACAATATCAATCCAATCGAGCCTGTATCCCGAATTCGTTAAGATTGCGGCATCCCGGGCGAAGGTGACCGGGTTACACGAAATCGCCGCAATGCGTTGCACTTTTGCAGCAGCGATTTCATGGATTTGTGCTTCGGCGCCGGCTCGTGGCGGGTCAATCACAATCGCATCAAATCGTTGAAGTTCATCAGGCGTAAGGGGGCGGCGGAACAGATCGCGGCGCTCGGTTGTGACACGCTTGACGCCTGTTGCATGGCGCCAGCCCGCATCGAGGGCGTCGAGAAGTGACTGTTCACTTTCGACGGCGTGAACCTCGGCTGCTAGGGAAAGCGGCAGCGCAAAAGTGCCGCATCCAGCAAAAAGATCGAGAATTTTGCCAGCCCCCCCGACAGCATCTTTGATCGAGGTAAGCAACGCAAGCTCGCCTTCTGCCGTAGCCTGAAGGAAAGCACCTGGCGGAACAGGAACCGGGGCTGTCCCCATACGCAAAATGGGGGCCACGCGTTGCGCAATGACCTCGTCATCCCAGCTTATCCGGGCAAACCCTGCCGTGTTGGATATCTCGATCAAGACTTGCCGTAAATCGTTATCGAGCGGCTTACCATCGGTTACGGCAACGTCTAATCCGGTGTCAGTATCTGTCACGGAAAGCCGCAGCGAGCTTTTGCGCGAGGCGCCGATACGCGTGATATCTTCAAGCGCGGGCAGTGCTGCGAGAAGTGATGGCCTCACGATCTGGCAGTCGGGAACAGCGATCACAACGTCACTTGCGGGCCCATGGAAGCCGACGATTGCGCCCTTCTTCGTCCGGCGACCTGTAAAGGCGGCGCGGCGGCGCGATGACGCGGGCGATGTGTGGAGGCGACGCAAGGGCGCCGACAGACCGACAGCGCCCAAAGCGCGGGTTACAACATCTTGCTGCCATCCAGCCACAAAGGCATCCGAGGCGTGCTGCAAAGCGCAGCCACCGCATGTTTTGTAGTGCCGACATTTCGGTGAAACACGGTCCGAAGACGGCGTAACAATCCGCGGTGCGGTAAGGCGAGTGCCGTCCAAATCACCTTCAACCGTTTCACCAGGAAGGGTCCGGGACGCAAAAATCGGGCCATGCGCAATGCCATCGCCCTGGTGTCCAAGTCGCTCAATCGTAACTTTAGTCATCTATTCTGCGGCCTCCCGGACCCCGATAAAACCGCCAGACTGACGCTGCCAAAAGCGGGCGTAGAGGCCGTTGGCCTCGAGCAATTCGTCATGGGTGCCCGCTTCCACAATGCGGCCCTCGTCAAGAACAACAATTCGATCCATGCGCGCAATGGTCGAAAGGCGGTGGGCGATGGCAAGAACGGTTTTGCCTTCCATTACAAGATCGAGCGCGGTTTGAATTGAAGCTTCGACTTCGGAATCGAGCGCACTGGTCGCCTCGTCCAGAACCAGTATTGGCGCGTCCTTCAGAAATGCGCGGGCCAACGCGATACGCTGCCGCTGTCCACCCGAAAGCTTGACGCCGCGCTCGCCAAGATGCGCGTCGTAGCCTGTGCGGCCCTTATGGTCCTCAAGGCCCAGAATAAAGTCATGGGCCTCGGCGCGGCGAGCGGCCGCTTCGATGTCGGCCTCGCTTGCACCGGGCTTGCCATAAAGGATGTTGTCACGCGCCGCGCGATTAAACATGGCGGTTTCCTGAGTGACCATGCCGATCTGGCGTCGAAGACTTTCCTGTGTAACCTCCCGCACATCATGTCCGCCGACGAGCACACGGCCGCCTTCTGTATCGTAAAGCCTGAGCAGAAGCGAAACGAGTGTTGACTTGCCCGCGCCCGAAGCGCCAACAATACCAAGTTTTTCGCCCGCCTGGACATTTAGCTTGATCCCTTCAACGCCACCGGTCTTCCGGCCATAGGCGAAATTGACGTCGTCGAACTGGATCGATGGCTCGATAGTGGCGAGGACTTTTGCATCGGGGCTGTCGGTCAGGGTGCGCGGTGGCGTCAGAGTGTTCATGCCGTCCTCGACCTCACCGACGTTGGCGTAAATCGCCATCAGCACGTGGCTTACCCAACCCGTCATCTGCGCGATCCGAATTGAGATCGCGCCGGCAGCTGCAATGTCACCTGCGGTCGCGGCGCCTTGGCTCCAGAACCAAAGCGTGCCGCCGATCAGCATCACGGGCACCATTCCTGCGACCGCCATCAGACAGAAGCGGAACGTTGCTGCTATAATACCGTAGTCCAAAGCGCGCTCGCGGAAACTGCGGACAGCCTCGGTCGCGGCGGTCTCTTCGTGGGCGTCGTGCGCGAAGAGCTTCACCGTTTTGACGTTTGTGATTGTGTCGACGATCTGCCCCGTAACCATCGCGCGAGCATTTGCGCGGGCTTTTGACCGTTTGCGGATGCGCGGCATAAACCAGCGGATCATCAGCAAATACAACAACAGCCAAGCGCCAAGCGCCAAGGCCATCCAACCGTTTATCGAGGTGAGCAGCAGTGCAGACGCGATAAGCGAAGCAATCGCAAAGAATAGGACGTTGATAACCTCGCCCGCGACATCGGTCAGGGCGCGCGCGGTTTGCATTTGCTTCTGGGCGATGCGCCCTGCAAAGTCATTGTCAAAAAACGTGACCGCCTGCCCAAGCGTCCAGCGATGGAGGCGCGTCAGAACAAGCGGGTTGAGGTTTGGCAATACAACGACGGCGTTGGCCAGAGATGACAGGCCAAAGAACAGCGGACGCGCTATGACAAAGAAGCCAAGCACCAGAAGCACGAGGCTCCAATTGGCGTTTAAAAAATCGCTTGGATCCGATCCGATCGCCGTGTCGATCACATGTCCAAGCAGGATCGCTGACATAACTTCAAGTGTGCCGGCTGCCGCAGAGATCAGGCCCGCGATCAAAAGTATCGGGAAGGACCCGGCAAGCGCCCAGCGAAAAAATGCGGCCAGGGTGCGCGGCGGATCGGCCTCCGCCGGCTGGAATGCGTCGATAAGATTTCCCGCGCGACGGATCATTCGGCTGCCTCGACTTCTGTCCTGATAAACCCGCCCGATTGCCGGCTCCAGAACCGGGCATATAGCCCGTCTTGAGCCAATAGCTCGCCGTGGGCGCCTTGTTCAACGATGTGTCCTGCGTCGAGAACGAGAATCCGATCCATCTGCGCGATAGTAGACAGACGGTGAGCAATCGCGATCACGGTTTTGCCCGCCATCATGCCGTAGAGCGTTTTCTGAATCTCGGCCTCGACCTCGGAATCAAGTGCGCTGGTTGCTTCGTCCAGAATGAGGATGGGCGCATTTTTCAAAATAACGCGCGCAAGGGCGATCCTTTGGCGCTGACCACCGGACAGTTTCACACCGCGTTCGCCGACGTGCGCATCATAGCCAGTGCGTCCCTCAGGGTCCTCGAGAGCCAGGATGAACCCATGCGCTTCGGCGCGATGCGCGGCCTCAATCATGTCGGTCTCGCTCGCCTCTGGTCGGCCATAGAGGATGTTGTCGCGGACAGAACGGTGCAAGAGCGAGCTATCCTGTTGGACCATACCGATGTGGGCGCGAAGGCTGTCTTGCCTAACTTTTGTGATGTCCTGATCGTCGACCGTTATGACACCACTGTCAGGATCGTAAAACCGCAACAGAAGCTTCACGAGGGTCGATTTCCCAGCGCCTGACCGCCCTATAAGACCGATTTTTTCGCCGGGATTAATCGTTAGGTCGATCCGGTCAAGGCCACCTGTTTCTTTGCCATAGTGGTGCGAGAGCGATTTCATCTCGATCCGCCCATCCGTAAGTTTAAGCGGCTCAGCGCCTCCGGCGTCGACCAGCGTGATGGGTTCAGCGATGGTTTGCATTCCCTCGGCGACAACGCCGAGATTTCGAAAAAACGACGAAAGTGACCACATAATCCAGCCGGTCATTGCGTTCAGACGCAGAACCAGAGCGGACGCGAGCGCAACGACGCCGATGGACGCCGCGCCAGTTGTCCATAGCCAGATGCCCCAGCCAACAACAGCAACGATAAGAAACCCGTTAATCAGGGTCAGGAAGACATCCATGATGGTGTAGAGCCGCATTTCCAATTGGAATGTGACGCGCGAATGCTCGATTGCTTCGCGGGCATATTCGCGCTCGACGTCTGTATGCGCGAACATCTTGACGGAATGGATGTTGGTATAGCTGTCAACAACGCGCCCTGTGACCGCGCTTCGGGCATCGGATGCGGCCTTGCTGGCCGGGCCAACGCGCCGCACAACCCAACGCACCAGCATCAGATAAAGCACCAGCCAAATCGCCAGCGGAATCATTAGCCGTGGATCTGAGCCTGACAAAAGGATGAATGCGCCGCCAATATAGGCGATGGAATAGGCCATCGCGTCAAAAACCTGAAAGATCGCCTCGCCTGCGGCTGGTGGTGTTTGCATGATCCGGTTTGCAATGCGTCCCGCAAAATCATTTTCGAACCACCCTACGGATTGGCGCATTACATGGCTGTGCGCGCGCCACCGGATCAGCGTGCCGAAATTTGGCAGGATCGCGTTATTGAGAAACCCCACGTCTATTGCTTGAATAATCGGGCGCACGATCAGCAGGAACAGCGCAAGCATCAGCATCTCGACACCGTATTCGGCCCAGTATGTATCCGGATCGGTATCCGTCAGCGTATCAACAAGACGGCCGAGGTAAGCAATGAGCCAGATCTCAATCAGCGCGCTAAGCATGGTCAGCACGCCGGTTACGGCAAAGACCCTTTTGAAGGGCTGGCAGTAATCCCAGATGAATGCCCACAGCTTTTGGGGTGGCCGGTCGGTGACGGGATACGCGCAATAGGGATCAACAAGATTTTCTAGGTATCGAAACATGGCGGGCGCTCCGGGAGGTCGGGCAAAATGGCAATATGACAGGGTTGGCGCTGCGCGAACCCAAAACAGGATTGGGCCGGTTAGCTATCCGGGATGCAGATCCTGTAAATCATAGTGCGCCCTCCTTATTCGACCTGCCCGTCGTACCCGATTGCGGCCTGCCTGTCATCACTCTTTCAGGGCAATCTCAAGCAAGGCCTCCCGATCAAGCCCAAAATCGCTTTTGATCCAAGCGGTTTCTGCCCGTTTTAAAGCGGCCCCAAGCGCTGGTCCTTGGAGGCGGTCCAGCAGATCGCGGGCTTTTAGGGGGAACTCAGCTTTGGCGGCACGCTCGATCAGCGACGCTGTATTTGGGGCCAAAGGTTGTTCTGTCAAAGCCTGACGCAGCAAGATGACGCTCCATGCGACGGACGTGCCGTGCCGCCATGCGATTTCCGAAAGTCCGGTTAAGTTTGAGACAAAATCGGTGAGCTGATTTCGCTTTTTCGCGTCCGAACGAGACAGCCTAAGGCGATCCGTGGGGTCCAGACCGCCCAGCGCAGCAAGGCGCCGCAGGGGATCCGGCGGCTGAACAGCCTCGCCTTCAAGGTGGACCAGCGGCGCGACCCATTGTAAACTTGCGCCGGGCAAAATGGCGCTCAAAGCACCGGTCGAAAACATGCCCGCCAAGGCGGGCGCCGGATCGTTTGCCGCGAGAAGCTTGAGCATTTCGGCTCCGACCCTTTCGCCGGCAAGGCTGTCGAGCCCTTCGAGATTGCTTGCAATCGCGGCCAGCGCGTCGGCGTCGAGACCTTGGCCGGGATCACCATATTGCGCGTGAAACCGAAAAAATCGCAGGCTTCGCAGGTAGTCCTCTTTGATCCGTGCATCCGCGTTTTCGATGAAGCGAACCCGACGGGCAAGAAGGTCGGGCAGGCCATTGAGCGGATCCTGAACGCCCCCTGCTGCATCTACGTAAAGGGCATTCATGGTGAAGTCGCGGCGGCGGGCATCCTCACGGATATCATTTGTGAAAACCACAACCGCGCGTCGGCCGTCGGTTTCAATATCGTGACGAAACGTTGTGACTTCGAATGCAGTCTTGCCAGAGACAAGCGTGACCGTGCCGTGCTCAAAGCCTGTGGGAATGGCCTTCAGCCCGGCAGATCGCGCAAGCCGAGTGGTTTCTTCTGGCGTTGCTGACGTCGCGATATCGATGTCGCTGACGGGGACACCCAAAAGAGTATTTCGCACACACCCCCCAACCGCAAACGCCTGATGGCCCGCAGCGGCAAGCACCGTGAAAACACGCTGGGTATCAGCGCTGTTCAGCCAGTCTGCGTCAATCCGCTTCATCCGCCATCCGATCAGCTAAGGCGCACAACATGCGCGCGGTTGCCCCCCAGATGTAATAGGGTCCCCATGGCACCGTAAAGTAGGCGCGCCGGGCTCCTCGCCAGCGGCGCGACTGGACCGAATAGCGAGACCGGTCCAGAACATGCGCAAGCGGAACCTCGAACACCTCCGCGACCTCACCCGGCTCTGGCAGGAGTGTGACTGGTTTCTCGACAATCGCCAATACAGGTGTGACTTGAAAACCGGTGACCGTTTCGTGGGACGGCAGAGCGCCGATCACGTTTACCGCTTGCACAGGGAGGCCGATCTCTTCTTGTGCCTCTCGCAAGGCAGTTGCTGTGGCATCGGCATCGCCCGCGTCAACTTTGCCGCCAGGAAAGGCAATTTGCCCGGGGTGGTGTTTTAACGTCGGCGCCCGCTTGGTCAGCAATAGGGCTGGGCCTGACGGCCGATCTGCAAACGCCACCAAAACAGCGGCTGGGCGCAGCAGCCGCCCTTCGGGCAGCAAGACATCCGCGTTCAAGTCGTAGTCAGATGACGTATGTCCTGGTTTTGCCAGCGCCAATTCGAGGCGCTGGCGCAAATCACAAGTCATTTTCTTCGGCTTCAAACCCCAGCGTTTTTGGATCGAATTCGTAGTGTGATCCACAAAACTGACAATCTGCGGTCACGATACCATCGTCTGTCGTCATGTGGCCGATGTCTCGCGCCGAATAGATTGAAAGCGACTGGCGCACCCGATCAGAAGAGCACGTACATCCAAACACGACCGGCTGCGCATCAAAAACACGTGGCCCGTCCTGATGGAAAAGTCGCACCAGCAAGTCGGTCGGCTGAACAGTCGGACCAATCAACTCAATCTCTTCCGCCGTATCGAGCAGCACATTGACGTGAGTCCAGTTCTCGGACTCATCGCCCCCAAGCACATCATCCGCCAACAAAAGCCCCCCCTCGCCAGACCCTGCGTCGGCCACAGAGGGTGAGGCTTTTGGCATCTGCTGAACCATAATGCCGCCTGCACGCCAATGCATGTCTTCGCCCGGCGATTGTGTTTGACCAAAGCTTAAAGCAAAGCGCGTCGGCAGCTGTTCGGACTGCGCAAAATAAGTTTCGGCACAGGCCGACAGTGATCCCCCTGCAATCGGTGTTATTCCTTGATAGGGGACCGTGCCTGCGCCCTGATCGATGAGGATGGCAAAGTATCCATTGCCAATTTGGCTGAAAGGGTCTGCGGTCAGATCAAGTCTGTCCTCGTCATAGCTGGCATAGGCGCGGATGCGCGCCGGCGCGCCGTCGTTGGTCGGGCCATAGTAGTCCGTGGCGATCAGCCTAGCTGGGCCGTCACCGCGAATTTGAATTGACAGCTTCCAGCGAAGCTTGATTGTCTGGCCAATGAGGGCAGTGAGCAGAGTGGCTTCAGCCACCAGAGCTTCAATTAGGGTGGGATAATCATGCTGCGAGAGCGCTTGCTGAAGCATCCCGTCCAAGCGCGCGACGCGGCCGCGAGTGTCGGTGCGGTCAAGCTGGAACGGCAGGACTGTATCGTCCCAGGCGATTTTTGATCCGATATTCATGGGGTTTCCTTACGCAACGCGCGGGTGCATACCGCGACTATATAGGGGCTGCAAGGCGAGGACCAAGGGCATGATCCCTCGAATGGGAGAACCGGTCTTGTCCGGCCAACGATACAGGCGGCGTCCGGGCATCTACGCGGTGCTACTGCGCGGCGATGCTGTGCTGATGACCTATCAATCTGAGCCTGAGCCTGAAATCCAGCTACCGGGCGGCGGTATTGATCCCGGAGAGCATCCTATTCCGGCACTTCACCGTGAAGTTTTTGAGGAAACCGGATGGCGGATTGATAAGCCTCGTAGGCTTGGGGCATTCCGAAGATTCACCTTTATGCCCGAGTACGATCTATGGGCCGAGAAGGTTTGTCACATCTACTTGGCGCGGCCCGTTTTGTGTCTTGGGCCGCCGCTGGAGGCAGCACATACGGCTGTTTGGATGAGCCTACCCGACGCGGTTGACCGTGTTGCAAATGAGGGTGACCGGATTTTTTTGGAGCGGTGCATTCGTTAGCTCAGAGCTAATCGTTCAAGGACAGCTGCTGACAGATCATCGCAAAAATCTGCGCGCCCAGAAACACCAGACAACCCGTCTTGCAGCGCTTCAACAAACTGAAGGCCGCGCCTTACAAACACTTCAATAAAAAGCTCTTCGAGGCCTTCATCGTCAAGAAGCGCATCATCTGCGTAGCCCATGCATTTGGGGATCCCGTCCGAGCAAAGGCGGTCTCTGGTTTCCAGTCGACTCTGAAATGACGAAACCTCGGCATTGGGAATAAGGCCGATGGGCATGCAGAACGAAGATGCGTATTCTATACCTCCATCAGCGCGGGGAATGGCCGGGCCTGGGCGGCCTGCCAGTGAAAGTGTCGCCACTCCAGTGCTTGGGTCGGCATCCGCCAGGATAATCGTCAGATACCTATCGGTCCCAATCTCGGCGACAAGTCGGTCGTTTAGCGCGGTGTACATTAGGTCTGGCGGACGCACCGTTCGATTGCCCTGTTCGTCTCTCGCCAATGCAAAGTTTCGGGCGGGCGGCGCCAAATTAAGAAAGTCTTAAGGGGCTTTGACGGGAAGTCGTCCGCGCCGCCGTCAAGTCCGAGAATGCCGGCAATACGTCGGACGGCAATCGCGGAAATCCTTCGACACCTCGCGCATCAAGGCGAACTAAAATGAGCGGTCAACCTCTCGTGGGACGTCCGGTGGCGGAATGGAGAGTTTCTTCGGCAAGCTAACCGGAAAGGACAAGCGTGCGGCCAAAACGACAAAACCCGAAAGGCCAGCGAAGCTACGGCAGGTCGCGAAGAAGAAGAAAAGACTGAAGACGGCGCGTTTCATTCCAGCGCGTTGGGAAATATAAACGGCGCGCTTAGCGCAAACATCAATGCCGTGCTGGCCCATATGCGGAACGGAAACGAAAATGGTCCCGTGGGCCATGTCGCCGCGTTGGCCGCTGCAACCGCCAGTGCCGAAGCGGGTCAAGTATTGTTGGATCGCGCAGCACTTTTTGATCTGCTTGCAAATTCGTCCTGCGGCAGCGGGGAAGAAAACTATTCTGCGATTGATGGGACGACGGGGAGATAGGGCGGACGCGCGAGGAAGACCAACTTTTATCTGACTTGCAAAGTCGCTTCTCTGAGCAGGATCGGATCGCCAAACAGGAAGCCGTCGACAACGCCGTCGATGATCTGGGCGGCGAAGACGCGTGCGGCAAAGCGGAAAACCGTTGCCTGACCGACGATGAGGTTGCCGACCTTTCACAATAGCATCTGCCAAAGCCACAACGAAGGGGCGGCCTCCGCCGCCTTTTCTTGTCTTAGACACCGGCTTGTTACCGGCTGGAAAACCCCTTAAACGCACGCCAATATTACGCAAAACCGGGGGAATACCATGTCCGCGCCGAAGAAAGTTGTCCTGGCCTATTCAGGCGGCCTTGATACCTCGATCATTCTGAAGTGGCTTCAGACAGAGTACAATTGCGAGGTCGTGACATTTACGGCGGATCTTGGACAGGGTGAGGAGCTTGAGCCCGCGCGAAAAAAGGCCGAGCTACTTGGTGCGTCTGAGATTTATGTCGAGGACCTTCGCGAAGAATTTGTGCGTGATTTCGTGTTCCCTATGTTTCGCGCGAACGCTCTGTATGAAGGGTTGTATCTTCTTGGGACATCCATCGCGCGACCACTTATTTCCAAGCGCCTGGTTGAAATCGCGGCAGAAACGGGTGCAGACGCCGTTTCTCATGGAGCAACCGGCAAAGGCAATGATCAGGTTCGTTTCGAGCTGAGCGCCTATGCCCTTAACCCGGACATCAAGGTGATCGCGCCTTGGCGGCTTTGGGATTTGTCGAGCCGCACGAAGCTAATTGATTTTGCTGAGAAAAATCAAATTCCAATTGCGAAAGATAAGCGCGGCGAAGCTCCGTTCAGCGTTGATGCAAACCTGTTGCACACGTCATCGGAAGGCAAGGTTCTTGAGGACCCAGCTGGAGAAGCGCCGGACTATGTATATCAGCGGACGGTGAACCCGGAGGATGCGCCGAACGAGCCGGAAATTGTCGAAATCGGTTTTGAACAAGGCGATGCCATCTCAATCAACGGCGAGGCGATGAGTCCTGCTACGATCCTTACAAAGCTGAATGAACTAGGCGGGAAGCACGGTATTGGGCGGCTTGATCTGGTTGAGGGGCGCTTTGTCGGAATGAAATCTCGCGGGATTTATGAGACGCCGGGAGGAACTGTTCTGCTTGAGGCGCATCGTGGGATTGAGCAGATCACCTTGGACCGGGGGCAAGCGCATCTGAAGGACGAGTTAATGCCGCGATACGCAGAGTTGATTTACAATGGCTTCTGGTTTTCGCCGGAACGCGAGATGCTTCAGGCCGCGATTGATCATACGCAAAAACATGTAACTGGAACAGTTAAGCTGAAACTTTATAAAGGCTTGGCACGTACGATCGCACGCTGGTCCGATCATTCGCTTTACTCGGAAGCCCATGTCACCTTCGAAGACGATGCCGGCGCCTATGATCAAACGGATGCACAGGGCTTCATTCAGCTGAATGCCTTGCGGTTGAAGCTCTTGGCGGCGCGTGAGCGGCGGTTGAAGAAGTAGGCGGCGGTAATCGCCTATAATTTCTGAGATTCGAGCAGCCGGTAGTAGGGTAGCGCCTGTTCTGACAGGACGGCAGCTTGACCGGCTAGATTTGGCAGGTCGCCCTCCCTTCCCGCGAAGCCTTTGGATTCGTGCACAGACTTATACCAGTGCGGCGCCCAGGCTCCGTCGTATGGCTTGGGGCCTGCCGGCCACGAAAGCATGGCCGGATCCCAGCCTAGATCTATGGTCTTGCACAGTTTCTTCAACATGCCCTCAGGGTCACTGCGAATATCATCGCTGTCGATGATGGGGCCGGGGAAGCGCTTGAAGACTTCAGTTTGTTGTTTGAAGCCAATGTCTTGAAGTGTCGGGTTCTCTCTTTTCGCCGCGTAGCTCGCGATCACGCGGGCGGGGTGGCGGATGAGGTGAACGTTCACGCAGTTATTTGCCCAGCTCATCGGAAACCCATCGCACATATGGAAGCCCATATGCTTCATATACCAGTGTTTTTTGCCGTTCGGCACAGCGCCCTCAATGCGGGCGGCGACCAGATCGGCGTTGGTTTCGTGCGCGGAAAGAACCGCTTCTCGCATAGGATGAGTAATTCCGGTTGTTTTCAGGTAAGGGGCGTAAAATGGTTCGTCCCATGAGGCGAAGTCTGCCCTGTTTCCAAAGGCATACATCATTGCGCTTGAGAGGTTGCGCGGGCCACTCCACATCGCGATCTTCATTTGCGGTAACGCGTCATTTTAACATCGGTATTGCGTTGGTGCATGTGTTCGGACTTTTTCGGTTTCGTTTCGTTGACGCTAAGCCGTGGCAAGGCATGAAACAACTCTCACATGACTGCGACATCACGCGGGGGTGAATTGTGCATAAACCCTCCACAAGACAGAGTGGCCCAAGGTTAAAAAAGGACACGCCATGTCAATTGCAATGCACTCCCTGAAAGCGCCCCTGTTGGCCGTTTTGATTATGCTTGGTGCCGCCATCCAGTGCGGCAGTGCGAAAGCCGCCGCGACCGAAAAGGCGTATTTCGCGGGGGGCTGTTTCTGGTGCGTTGAATCTGATTTCGAGCGGGTGCCGGGCGTTGCTGAAGTTGTATCGGGCTTTACGGGCGGGACGACCAACAACCCCACATACAAGCAGGTGACTAAGGGCGGCACGGGCCACTATGAAGCGGTGGAAATCCAGTACGACCCTGAACGCGTGAGCTATGAGCAACTTCTTCATGCGTTCTTCCGCTCGGTTGACCCGACGGATGGCGGGGGCCAGTTTTGCGACCGCGGTGACAGCTACCGCACCGCAGTATTCGTCTCTAATCCAGCGGAAAAGGCAGCGGCCGAGTCTGCGCGAGCGCGCGCGCAGAGTGATCTCGGCAAGCGTATTGTGACGCCGATCCTTGATGCGTCCGCTTTTTATGAAGCGGAGGCCTACCATCAGGATTATTACAAAGGCACGGATATCGTGCTGACTCGGCGTGGTCCGAAGTCTAAGACGAGCGCCTATAAATTTTACCGGGACGGCTGCGGGCGCGACAAAAAGGTTCTGGAGCTCTGGGGTGATGATGCCGTGTTTGTTGCGCCGAAAAGCTAAGAGGTAAACGCCTCGGCGTTCGACAGCGGGGGGTCGCGTCAGTGATCCCTTTTTCGTGACCTTTAGTGCCGCATCGCGGCTTGCCAGAACCAACGTTGCGCGCGGCATGTCGCCCCGCGCCAGACCTTTCGCGAGATGGCCTGTAAATGTGTCGCCCGCCCCGGTCGTGTCACCCGGCGTTACGCGGACTGCTGGCACGTCAAAGCTTTGGTGGTTTTCAGTATCAGTCCAGCGCGCGCTCTGCCCGACGCGTGATGACACTATTGGGCGAGTCGCGTGAGAAAAGAGCCTATTGCGGGACTTTTGCAGCTGTTGCGCCTCAATCTCGCTCAAAAGTAGGGTGTCGATGAAAGGTAGGATCGCCTCGGCAGCGGCGGCGTCAAAGGCTACGGTATAGGAAAAGACACGCAGCCCCATGGCATTGGAAGTGCGCGCGGCCTCCGACTGCAGGTTTGTTTCGTTCTGGATTAACAGCACATCGCCAGGGTGGGCAGTTGCGGATGTGTTTTTAAGATTGCTAGCCGTTAGCGCCCGCAAGGATAACATTCGCATTCTCGCCGTGTTTTGCCGCATTGATAATGACGTGGCCTGTCGTATGGGTTGGTTCGGAAAATATGAGCTGCGGCAACCGACTGGTTCGCCCCTTTGCCGTCACGTCCCATGCTATAGGCCGGTGCCGTCGGCGTTTCACCGGGGGCCGGAATGTGCGGCAATTTGTAAACCATGTCGACAGTAACCGACTGCGTGCACCAGACAGCTGCCCTTAACCGATTTTCGATGCGGCGAGCACGGCCATGTTCATGATGTCGTTCACGCTTGAAACGGTAGGCAGAATTTGGATCGGTTTATCGACACCCGTAAGGATTGGGCCGATAACCGTGGCCCCCGCCATTTCCTGCATTAACTTGACCGAGATTGAAGCGGAATGGCGGGCGGGAACCACAAGGATGTTGGCCGGCCCGGTCAGGCGAGAGAACGGGTAGTTTTCTTGTGCGCGCGTGTTGAGCGCGACATCGACTGTCATTTCGCCTTCGTATTCAAAATCTACGTCCATTTTGTCGAGGACTTTCGGGGCCTGGTGCATTTTCTCGGCGCGTTCGCTGACCGGGTAGCCAAAAGTCGAAAAACTGACAAAGGCTACGCGGGGCTCAAGGCCAAGACTGCGCGCGACCTTAGCCGCCTGAATTGCGATCTGTGCAAGATCCCGATCAGACGGCCATTCATGGACGAGCGTATCGGCGATGAGGACGATGCGGCCTTTGTGAAGGAGCGCGGTAACTCCCACGGCCCCATCTTCCGCGCGAGCGTCGAAAACGTGGTTAATCAAGTCGAGCACATGCGCAGATTTTCGGGTCGCCCCGGTTACAAGCGCATCGCCGTGGTCATGCGCCAGCATGAGCGCCGCGAAGACATGTCTGTCACGAGACGCCAGACGGTGAATGTCAGTGCTATCGAAACCACTGCGCTGCAACCTTTTGTAAAGGAAGGACTTATATGTTTCGAGATGACTTGTGTTGGCTGCATTTACGACGGTGATCTCGTCGACCGCATCGCCGAGACCTTCGGATTTCAGTTGCGCGGCAACATCGGCCTCGCGACCAACAACCAAAGCCTCGCCGTAACCATTTCGATGGTAGGCAACGGCAGCGCGTAGAACGCGCGGGTCGTCACCTTCGGCGAAAATCATGCGCGATTGAGCCGCGCGGGCACGCGCGTTGATCGACCGCAGGATTGACGCGGTCGGGTCCATACGGGATTTAAGCTGAAGCTCATAGGCTTCCATGTCGACGATCGGGCGACGAGCGACGCCGGTGTCCATGCCGGCCCTGGCAACGGCGTTCGGGACACGGTGGATCAAACGCGGGTCAAACGGCGTCGGGATAATGTAGTCGCGCCCGAACGTTAGTTTGCGGCCATACGCCATGGCAACCTCATCGGGCACGTCTTCGCGAGCAAGCGCGGCGAGAGCTTCGGCGCAGGCGATTTTCATCTCGTCGTTGATCGCTCGGGCGTGGATATCTAGCGCGCCTCGGAAGAGGTAGGGGAAGCCAAGGACATTGTTAACCTGGTTTGGATAGTCAGATCTTCCTGTTGCAACGATCGCGTCCTCGCGAACTTCGTGCGCTTCCTCGGGGGTGATTTCCGGATCAGGGTTCGCCATGGCGAAGATGACCGGGTTTGGAGCCATGCTTTTAACCATCGCAGGCGTGACGGCGCCTTTTGCGCTGACGCCGAGAAAAACGTCTGCGCCAACCATCGCATCTTCGAGGCTGCGGAGGTCAGTCGAGATGGCGTGGGCCGATTTCCACTGGTTCATACCATCGGTTCGACCCTGATAGATGACCCCTTTTGTGTCACAAACAACGCAGTTGTCGTGGCGCGCGCCCATGCGCTTAAGCAGCTCTATGCAGGCGATGCCAGCGGCGCCCGCGCCGTTTAGGACGATTTTGACGTCTTCGATTTTCTTATCCGAGATGTGCAGCGCGTTGATCAAGCCCGCCGCGCAAATCACGGCAGTGCCGTGCTGGTCGTCGTGAAAGACCGGAATATCCATCTCTTCCTTGAGGCGCTGCTCGATTATAAAGCACTCGGGCGCCTTGATGTCTTCAAGGTTGATGCCGCCGAATGTGGGTCCCATGAGACGGACGGCATTGCAGAAGGCGTCGACGTCTTCGGTGTCGAGCTCGATGTCGATAGAGTTCACGTCAGCGAATCGCTTGAAGAGGACCGCTTTGCCCTCCATCACCGGCTTGGAGCCCAAGGCGCCAAGATTGCCGAGGCCAAGGACCGCCGTGCCGTTGGAGATCACGGCGACAAGATTGCCTTTGTTTGTATAATCGTACGCCAGTTCTGGATTCGCCGCGATTTCTTCACAGGGAACAGCAACGCCGGGCGAATACGCAAGAGACAGGTCGCGCTGCGTCATCATCGGGACCGTGGCTTGAATTTCAAACTTACCCGGACTCGGGTACATATGAAAACTAAGCGCGTCCTCGCGCGTGAAGCGTTGTCTTGGCATTGGTCGTCCTCCCTGAGCTTGCTACTTTACGAGGTCGTGCCGCAGGAGCAAGGCGCATGATTTCGCCTTTCGCCCAGCGGTCCACACCGTTAGATTCGCGAAAATTCTCTGGGGGAGTGACCCTTTGACCGTTGCCAACGCTGCTGTCACTCCGATGATGGCGCAATATCTTGAAATAAAGGCCGACCATCCGGGCGCATTGCTGTTTTATCGGATGGGCGATTTTTATGAGCTGTTCTTTGACGATGCCGTTGCTGCGGCAGAGGCGTTGGATATTGCGCTGACAAAACGCGGAAAGCATCTGGGCGCAGACATCGCGATGTGCGGTGTGCCGCACCATGCGGCAGAGGGCTATTTGCTGGCCTTGATCCGAAAAGGGTTTCGGGTTGCGGTCTGCGAGCAATTGGAAAGCCCGGTCGAGTCGAAAAAGCGCGGTTCGAAATCGGTGGTGAAGCGCGGGGTGGTGAGGCTGGTCACGCCGGGAACGCTGACAGAAGAAACGCTGCTTGAAGCGCGGCGGCATAATTTTCTGGCGGCATTAAGCCAGGTGCGTGGAGAAGCGGCCGTGGCTTGGGTCGATATTTCCACCGGGGAGTTTCGGGTGCTTGCCACATCGACCGGCCAGTTTGGTCCCGAATTGGCGCGCCTCCTGCCGCGAGAGGTTTTGGTTTCAGATGCAAACGAGGCGGAATTTGTCGATTTAGTGACTGATGTGGGCGGGTCTATCACACCTTTGTCAGGAGGCAGCTTCGATAGTCAGTCGGCCCTGAAGCGCCTTACTACGCTTTTTGAAGTAGAAAGCCTGGACCCCTTCGGTGCATTTGGGCGCGCGGAAGTGTCCGCGATGGGCGCGATAATCGACTATCTGGAGCTGACCCAGAAAGGGAAGCTGCCGTTGTTGAGGCCGCCGATTCGGGAGGTGAGCGGCGCAACAATGCAAATCGACGCCGCGACGCGGCGCAATCTGGAATTGACACAGGCGCTTTCAGGCGGGCGTGATGGATCCCTTCTGGCGTCGATTGACCGGACGGTCACGGCCGCAGGCGGGCGTCTGCTGGAGCGCCGCATTTCCTCGCCATCGCAAGACCTGAGCACGATTTCATCTCGGCACGATGCGGTGGCGCATGCGGTTGCGGCTGTGGAGTATCGCGAGCAGCTGCGCGATGCGCTGCGGCGATGTCCAGATATGGATCGCGCTTTGTCGCGGCTATCGCTGGATCGAGGCGGCCCTAGAGATTTGGCGGCGGTGCGCAACGCTATTGCTCAAGCCGAAACAATTTCTGAGACTCTTCCGCCAGAAAGCCCGGCATTAGTCACCAATCTGCGAGAATCTCTGGTTGGGTTTGCGCCGCTTTCTAAGCTTCTTGAGGCCGCGTTGATTGCTGAGCCTCCGCTTTTGGCGCGCGATGGCGGGTTTATTGCGGCGGGCTATGACCCGGATCTTGATGAGGCGCGGACCTTGCGGGATGAGGGTCGCAGCGTGGTAGCGGGTTATCAGGCCGGCTACGCTGCTGAGACGGGCATCGCCGCCTTGAAGATCAAGCATAACAATGTGCTCGGGTATTTTATTGAGACGCCCGCCGCGCATGCGGAGAAGATGCTGTCCAAGCCACTGTCGGAGCGCTTCATTCATCGCCAGACTACGGCGAGTGCGGTACGCTTCACAACAATTGACCTTTCCGAGATGGAGACGAAGATATTGAACGCGGGCGCGCGGGCGCTTGAGGTGGAAAAAGGGCTTTATGGAAAGCTAAGCGGCGCGATTTTGGCTTTGTCTGGGCCGCTTGGCGATTGCGCGCGAGCGCTTTCTGAGATGGATGTGATCGCTGCGCTGGCATCTCTGGCGCAAAGCGAAAGCTGGGCGCGCCCACTGGTCGATGACAGTCGGGCGTTTGAGGTTTCTGGCGGACGGCATCCGGTGGTCGAGCGTGCGCTGAAAGCAGGCGGTACGCCGTTCATTGCAAACGACTGCAATCTGTCGGGCGTGAACGATGGGTCGATCTGGCTGCTGACCGGGCCGAACATGGCCGGTAAATCGACCTTTCTTCGACAGAATGCGCTGATCGCGCTTTTGGCGCAGGCGGGAAGCTTTGTTCCTGCGACATCCGCCCATATTGGGCTTGTTAGTCAACTTTTCAGCCGTGTTGGCGCAGCAGACGATTTGGCGCGTGGGCGGTCGACGTTTATGGTCGAGATGGTTGAGACGGCGGCGATTTTGAACCAGGCCGACGATCGGGCGTTGGTTATTCTGGACGAGATCGGTCGCGGCACGGCGACATATGACGGGTTGAGCATTGCCTGGGCGACACTTGAGCACCTGCATGATGTGAATGGTTGCCGGGCGCTGTTTGCCACACATTATCACGAAATGACGCAACTGGCGGATAAGCTGGACGGTGTGGAAAATGCGACCGTCACGGTGAAAGAGTGGGATGGCGACGTCATTTTCCTGCACGAGGTGCGTCGCGGAGCTGCTGATCGGAGCTATGGAGTTCAGGTCGCAAAGCTTGCCGGGCTTCCGGCGGCGGTTGTTGAGCGCGCGCGGGTTGTCTTGGAGGCCCTGGAAAAAGGGGAGCGCGAGGGTGGGCCCGGCGCGAAGGCTTTGATTGACGACTTGCCGTTGTTTGCCGCAGCGCCAGCGGCGCCCGTTCATAAACAGATGAAAACGTCCGAGTTAGAGACCAAATTGGCAGAATTGCTTCCCGATGAGATGACTCCTCGGGAAGCTTTGCAGGCGCTTTATGATTTGAAGGCTGCGCTCACGAGCCAACCTTCGAGCTAACGCCAACCTTCGCGGGGCGCAGCAAGCGGTCGTGAAGCATGAAGCCGTCTGCCGATACCTGAATAATGTCGCCAGCATTGGTGCCGGGAAGCGGGGCTTCAAACATGGCTTCATGGTGCTGGGGGTCGAAGCGGTCGCCGACTTCAGGCGAAATCGGCACAATTCCGTGCTTCTTAAAGACGTTGATCAGCTCGCGCATTGTGAGCTCGACGCCTTCGATAACAGCCTTGTTGGTTTCCCGGCTTTCCTCCGGGATCGCCTCGATTGCGCGGCGCATGTTGTCGAAGACCGGCAAAAGATCACGCGCGAGACGCGAGCCACCGTATTGCTCGGCCTCACGGCGGTCACGCTCGGAGCGCTTGCGTGAGTTTTCGGCATCGGCCAGAGCGCGCATGAATTTGTCTTTGAATTCATCGCGTTCGATCACCAGCTCGGCGAATCGTTCATCGAAATCTGGGTCTTCCAGCGCCTCGGGGCTATTGATATCGATCAGATCTTCCTCTGCTGCCGGTTCGTTTACGTCTTGCTCGTTCATCCTTGCCCTCTATCAGAAATCATGCGCCCAACCAGCTGGGCGGTGTAGTCAACAATAGGAACGATGCGTCCGTAGTTAAGCCGCGTAGGGCCAATCACTCCAACCGCACCGATCACCTTTCGATCAGCGTTCATATAAGGAGACACCACCAAAGATGAACCCGAAAGTGAAAAAAGCTTGTTTTCAGAACCTATAAAAATGCGCACACCTTCGCCGTCTTCGGTTAGATCGAGGAATTCGGCGATGTCACGCTTGCGTTCAAGGTCGTCGAACAGGGATCTGATGCGCTCAAGCTCTTCTTCCTGGCCGGCGCCCTCGATGAGATTCGACCTGCCGCGCACGATGAGCCGCTCATAGGTATGGCCTTCGTTTTCCCAAAATGCCTGCCCGCTTTCGACAAGTTCACGCGCCGCGCTGTCAAGCTCCTGGCGATGCTTAGCAATCTCGCGGGAAATGACCGCGCCCAGTTCGGATAGGGTGTAGCCTTCGACAATTGAGTTCAGAAAGTTGCCGGCTTCGCGCATCGAGCTTGGGGTTTGGCCCAGCGGCGGGGTGAAGACGCGGTTTTCGACGTGGCCGTCGCCGAACACCAGCACAACAAGCGCGCGGTCCTGGGCGAGGCTTACAAATTCAATATGCTTAATTGGCGCTTCGTGTTTCGGCGCGAGAACGAGGCTGGCGCCATGCGTCGCTCCGGAAAGCGCGGAGCCGACGCGGTCTAGCACGGAAGTGACGTCTGAGTCGTTGGGTCCAAGAGAGCCTTCGATTGCGCCGCGATCCTCAGCGCTTAGATCCCCAACCTCAAGCAGGCCGTCGACAAAGATGCGCAGCCCCAGCTGTGTGGGGATGCGCCCCGCGGATATGTGGGGGGAATTCAGCAGGCCGAGGTGTTCGAGGTCTTGCATCACGTTGCGGATCGTTGCCGCCGACACCTTTTCCGACATATCGCGGGTAAGCGTGCGTGATCCCACAGGATCGCCCGTGTCGAGAAAGCCGTCGACCACGCGCCGAAAAACTTCGCGCGAACGCGCGTTCATACCTTCTAGCAGTTTTCCGGCGTCGTTCATTTTGGTCTGCTTCACACAAGGGAGATGTAATTAAAGGCAAGCAGGGGCGAACGTCAATCGGGGTTGATGGGGAGCGGCGGGGCGACTATCAACCTCCATCAACTTCTGGAAGGATATCCTATGCGCCCGTCAGGTCGAGCGATCAATGAAATGCGGCCCGTTTCAATTGAAACAGGCGTGACGCGACATGCCGAAGGATCATGTATGATCCGCTGTGGGGATACCCATGTTTTGTGCACAGCGACCATCGACGAGCGCGTGCCGCACTGGATGAAGAACACCGGGCTTGGATGGGTGACGGCGGAATACGGCATGCTGCCACGTGCAACCCATACGCGCATGAACCGTGAAGCCAAAAAGGGTCAAGGCGGAAGAACCCAAGAAATTCAACGGCTTATTGGTCGTTCGCTTCGCGCTTGCATTGACCGCCCTGCCCTTGGTGAGCGTCAAATCATGATCGATTGCGATGTGATTCAAGCTGATGGCGGAACGAGGTGCGCGTCCATCACTGGGGGCTGGGTTGCTCTACGGCTTGCGGTGAATAAGCTGCTTAAGGCCGGGATGATAACGAGCGATCCGATTATCGATCACGTGGCCGCGGTTTCTTGTGGTGTTTACGCAGGACAGCCGGTTCTCGATCTTGATTATCCCGAGGACAGCGAGGCGGGCGTCGATGGCAACTTTGTGATGACAGGTCGGGGCAAGCTGATCGAGATCCAAATGTCCGCTGAAGGATCTGCATTTTCGCGTGACGAGATGTCTACACTTCTGGATCTGGCTGAAGTTGGGCGTGATGAGCTGGTGTTGGCACAGTCAGGCGCGACAGGCTGATGCGGCGGTTTGACGGCAATACGCTTTTGGTGGCGACGCATAATGCCGGAAAACTGGAAGAAATAGCCGATCTTATTTCTGAGTTTGGGATTTCGGTTATTGGGGCAGCCGAGAAGGGCCTGCCCGAACCCGAGGAGACCGGCACGACTTTCATTGAGAATGCGCGGCTTAAAGCCCATGCAGCGGCGTCAGCAACCGGACTACCTGCGCTGGCAGATGACTCCGGGATCGAAATTGACGCTCTGGACGGCGCGCCAGGCGTTTACACCGCCGATTGGGCGGAAACACCAAACGGGCGTGATTTTGTGATGGCAATGACCCGTAGCCATCTGGCGCTTGAGGCAATAGCTGCGCCAATGCCGCGGACAGCACGTTTTTGCTGTACGTTTGTGTTGGCATGGCCAGACGGGCATGACGAAGTTTTTGAGGGACGGATGGAAGGCGAGATTGTCTGGCCGATGCGCGGGAACCAAGGCCATGGGTATGATCCGATCTTTCAACCAAGTGGGTACGACATCACCTTTGGAGAGATGGGCCGCTACGAAAAGAACAAGATCAGCCACCGTGGCGATGCTTTTGGCAAGCTGAAGGCTGTTTTTGGAGATGGATGACCGGCCCGGTTTTGGGCTTTATGTCCATTGGCCGTTCTGTCAAGCGAAGTGTCCCTATTGCGACTTCAACAGCCATGTTTCCCTGAAAATCGACCATTCTGCTTGGGTTAGTGCCTATTTAAGCGAGATTAAGCGCCTTGGGGCGGAGACTGAAGGCCGGGTCTTGGAGAGCGTATTCTTCGGGGGAGGAACGCCAAGCTTGATGGCACCCGAGACGGTTGATGCTATTGTGAGAGAGGCCAGATCGGTTTGGAAGCCCTCGAACAATATGGAGATTACGCTTGAGGCTAACCCGACGTCTGTCGAGGCGGGTAAGTTTCGCGCGTTTCGCGATGCGGGGGTGAACCGTGTTTCGGTGGGCCTTCAGGCGCTGAATGATCCTGATTTGAAAGCCTTAGGGCGGTTGCATTCAGCTGCTGAGGGACGGCGTGCCTTTGAGATTGCGCAGGAGACGTTTGATCGGGTTTCCTTTGACTTGATTTATGCACGACAGGGGCAAAGCCTGAGAGATTGGCGCGAAGAGTTGGGAGAGGCGCTGACATTTGCAGCGGACCATCTGTCTTTGTATCAACTGACAGTCGAGCCAGGGACGGTATTTGCTGAGCGGTTTGCGCGCGGTGGGCTGCGTGGACTACCCGATGAAGACGTGGCCGCAGATATGTATGCTTTGACGCAGGATATGACGCGCGCGGCTGGCCTTGTCGGATACGAGACGTCTAACCACGCGGTGCCGGGTGCAGAATCTCGGCACAATTTGATTTACTGGGAGAACGGCGACTGGGCCGGTATTGGCCCAGGCGCACATGGCCGTTTGACGCTGAGTGGGGCGCGGTATGCGACCGAAGCGCCGAGGGCTCCCGGCGCGTGGTTAAAAGCAGTGCGTGACGGTGTCGGTCAAGAAGAGCGGACCGCCCTGACAAGCGAGGCGGTGACCGAGGAAAAGGTGATGATGGGGCTGCGGCTGGCCCGTGGCATCCCGCTTCCGTCGGATCAAGTAATCTCAGATAAAATAAATTATATCAATAAGTTAACTGACAACGCGCTGATCGACACTGCAGGCGGCCGCATGCGCCTAACCGAGGCAGGGCGACCGCTGCTGAATGCCGTCCTTCGGGAGCTTTTAGCTTAAACTTTTCCAGCACCCGTCGTCACAGATAGCCGGCGGCAGAGCTCGTCCAGCTGATCGAGATCTTTGTATTTGACCGTAAGCACACCACCCTCAGCGCCAGGCGGATGTGCAATTACCACCTTCATGCCAAGCGCAGCCGCGAGGTCGTTTTCCAGGGCGCGTGTGTCCGTGTCTTTGACTGGAGACACGTTGGTTTTCGGAGGCTTCGGCGAGTCGGTCTTCTTTGCGAGCGCTTCAGTCTGGCGGACAGACAGGCCCTGGCGAATAATCTGAGCGGCGAGTTTAGTTGGATCTTCGGCGGTAACAAGGGCGCGGGCGTGACCAGCGCTTAGGTCGCCTGAGCGGACGTATTCCATTACTGTTTCTGGGAGCGTCAAAAGGCGCATAAGGTTTGCGATGTGGCTGCGACTTTTCCCCAGCGCCTCGGCCAGCTTTTCTTGGGTATGACCAAAGCGATCCATTAGCTGCCGATACCCGGCAGCCTCTTCTATTGCATTCAGGTCGGCCCGCTGGATGTTTTCGATGATTGCAAGCTCGAGTACCTCGATATCATCAAGCTCGCGAACGATGGCCGGAACTTCGTGCAGCTGCGCGCGCTGCGCTGCGCGCCAGCGGCGCTCCCCTGCGACGATCTCAAAACGCTCGGGGTCGGCGGGGTTCCGACGCAGAATAAGAGGCTGGATGACACCTTTTTCGCGAACGGACGCCGTGAGCTCGCCAAGAGCAGCTTCGCTGAAAGTGCGGCGCGGCTGATTAGGGTTTGGGCTGATCCGATCGACAGCAATAAAGTTTTCGGCCCTGCGCGGCGTGTCTTTTGCGGCCTGCGGCGGAGACGTATCGATATCCGCCATAAGCGCGGACAAACCGCGACCCAATCCCCTGCGTTCCTGCTTCGCTTGCGCCATTTCGTTACCCTATGATGCGGTTTGTTCCAGCTTCTCTACCAGTTCTTGTGCCAAAGCGCGATAGGCTTGGCTCCCTTTTGAGCCAGGATCGTAAGAAATCACAGGCATCGCGAAGGAAGGCGCCTCAGACACACGGACGTTTCTGGGCACAACTGTCTTAAAGACCAGCTCACCCAGGGTTTTCCGCGCGTCTGCTTCAACCTGCTGGCTAAGGTTGTTGCGGCGATCATACATCGTCAGGAGAACGCCCTCGATGCGCAGATCGGGATTGGCAGTCTGACGCACCTCACGAACGGTCAGCATCAGCTGGGACAGCCCTTCCAGCGCAAAAAACTCGCTTTGTAGCGGGATAAGAACAGAGTGGGAGGCGACCATCGCATTAACCGTCAACAGGCTGAGCGACGGCGGGCAGTCGATCAGGACGAAATCGAGCATGAATGCGTCGATTGCGGGTTGCCTTAGGGCATCGTGGAGCAAGAAGCTGCGCTTCTCTATCGACATCATTTGGATGTCTGCGGAGCTAAGGTCCGTTGTTGCTGGCGCGATTACCAGACCAGCAACGTTTGTTGGCCGGATAACATCCCGGAGATCAGCGTCTTCAAGCAGGAGGTCGTAGGTTGTGACCTCTCTGTCGGTTGCATCGATGCCAAGACCAGTAGACGCATTCCCTTGAGGATCAAGGTCCACCAGCAAAACGTTAAAGCCCTCGTCTGCCAAGGCTGCGCCCAGATTGATCGCTGTCGTTGTTTTCCCGACCCCGCCCTTCTGGTTCACGATTGAGATAATACGAGGGCCGACAGGACGTGTTGGATCAGGCAAGCTTAATCTCTCCGATTTTGAGAATGGCGGCGTCTGTGTCCGTCATGCTTGGAATGCTTTCGCAGGTGAAGGACCATGTTTTCCCCGCCAGTTCAACCTCGGACGCTGCGCTTGCTCCCTTTGACAGAAGCGCCGTGCCGGTCCGGGCGATGTGGCGGCTTACGTATCCCAAAAGCACATCAAGAGGCGCCAGCGCGCGCGCTGAGATCACGTCTGCCTCTAGCCGTGCGACGCTCTCGCAGCGCTCCGCCAGCACCGTGAAAGATGTCTGAGTCTCGCGGGCGACAGCGCGGAGAAACGTGGCTTTGCGTTGATCCGATTCTATGAGCGTTACTGTGAGGTCAGGATGCGAACTTTCAGTTAACACCGCGATAACTGCACCGGGGAACCCCGCGCCGCTGCCTAGATCCGCCCATTTCTTCATATTTTGTGGTGCAAGCGAAAGAAGCTGGGCGGAATCCGCGAAGTGCCTGACCCAAAGCGTGTCGAGCGTACCGGGGGACACAAGGTTGATCGTTTTATTCCACTTGCGCAGCAAACTCGCGTAAATTTCCAGCTTCTCGATTGTTTCACGTGAAACATTGAACTGATCAGCGAAGCCGGCGCGCGGGTCGCTCATGCGGTCCGCCTTTGGTTTTGGCGTAGCTTCGCGAGGATAAGCGTCAACGCGGCTGGAGTGACTCCTTCCACCCGGCCCGCTTGACCAAGGGTGCCCGGGCGGACAGCAATTAGCTTTTCCCGCAGTTCGTTTGAGAGCCCAGAAAGGTTCTCAAAGTCGAAATCCAGAGGAATTTGGTGCGCCTCGTCCTTCTTCAATGCGACCACATCGCGCTTTTGTCGTTCGATATAGTTTGCGTAGAGCGCGTCTCTTTTGATTTGTTCCTGTATGTCCGGACCGATATCGGCCACCTCGGGTCGTAGCTTTGCTATGTCAGCAAAGCCAACGTCCGCGAATGCCAGCAAATCCAAGCCCGAGCGACGCGCACCGTCTTCCGCAATACGAATTCCAGACTTTGCGGCCTCCGATGCCGTTATTGAAATGGCGTCCAGGGTTGACCTGCCAGACGCCAGTCGGTCCATTTTAGCATCAAAAACGCGCTTTCGCGCCTCCCCAACGCAGCCCAGGGCGGCTCCAATGGGCGTAAGGCGCTGATCCGCGTTGTCTGCGCGAAGAGAAAGACGATATTCGGCGCGTGACGTGAACATACGATAGGGTTCGGTAACGCCGCGCGTGATAAGGTCGTCAATCATAACGCCAATATAGGATGTGTCTCGACCGAAAATGACTGGCTCGAGGCCCAGAGCATGCCCTGCCGCGTTCAGGCCGGCGACGAGCCCTTGCGCTGCGGCCTCCTCATACCCGGTGGTCCCATTGATTTGCCCGGCAAGGTAGAGGCCCTTGATATCCTTCAGCCCCAGTGTGGCATCTAGCGTTCTTGGGTCGACGTAGTCATATTCAATCGCGTAGCCAGGCTGAGCGATCTCAGCCGCCTCAAGTCCACAGATCGAGCGGACATAGGCGTTCTGAACGTCCTCGGGAAGCGACGTTGAAATACCGTTTGGATAGATAAGGTCGCTTGTGAGGCCTTCCGGCTCAAGAAAGATTTGGTGCGAACTCTTCTGCGCGAAACGGACAACCTTGTCTTCGATGGACGGGCAATAGCGCGGACCAACCCCATCAATTTGACCGCCGTACATCGCGGATTTGCTGAGGTTTTCGCGAATTATTGAATGCGTTTTCTCATTTGTATGCGCAATTCCACATGACACCTGCCGAGCGCTAGGCGTGCTTGAAAGAAACGAAAAGAGCACAGGATCTTCGTCGCCAGGCTGAGATTCGAGGATGTCCCAGTTTATGCTTTTAGACCTTAAGCGTGGAGGCGTTCCGGTCTTCAGGCGGCCAAGCGGAAGCTTGAAGCTGTCGATGCGCTCTGCCAGACGCACCGATGGCTTGTCACCGATGCGACCGCCCGGCCTGGACTCGTTGCCTATATGGATGACGCCGCGCAAAAAGGTCCCCGTGGTCAAAACGGTTGACGGTGCTGAGATTATGGAACCATCGGCAAGCACGACGCCGGCCACTGTTGGCCCAGACATTGCGAAATCCGTAACCTCCCCTTCAACGATAGATAGGAGTGGGTGTGCTGTCATTTCCGCCAGCATTTCGTATCGGTAGATCGCGCGGTCAGCCTGCGCCCGGGGCCCTTGAACAGCCGGGCCCTTGCGACGGTTTAGCAGGCGGAATTGGATACCCGCCTTATCCGCAACACGCGCCATAACACCGTCAAGGGCGTCTATCTCGCGCACGAGATGGCCTTTTCCAAGCCCACCAATTGCCGGGTTGCACGACATGACGCCAATACCATCGCGCTTGAGCGTCACAAGGACAACGCGGGCGCCGCGGCGTGCCGCCGCATGCGCGGCGTCAGCCCCAGCGTGCCCGCCGCCAACAACGATTACGTCTGTGTCCCAATGTTTCACGTGAAACATCCCTATTTGCCGATACAAAAACTCGAAAAGATCTCGTCTAGGATATGCTCTACATCCACACGTCCGACAAGAGCGTCAAGTGCGCGCACAGCAGATCGCAGATCTTCCGCGATGAACTCTGCGAGCTCCGGAGAAGATGCCAGATGCGCCCTCGCATGGTCGAGAGCGTCTGCCGCGACCTGCATAGCGATGCGGTGGCGGTCCCGAATTGCTATTCCGGACTCAGACGCCCGTGTCTGAAAAACGCCCGCGACGCGAGATAGTAAGGCATCCACCCCAACCCCGCTCACGGCTGATACATGCCCGGCGTCGTTCACGTCAGCCTTTGTAACAAGAACAATATCATCGCCGAAAGGATCCATAGATGGTGGTTCATCGAAGCGTGATAACAAGATGATGCGTAAGTCGGCCGACTTTGCGCGAGCGCGTGCGCGCTCAATCCCAAGCGATTCTACAACGTCCTCGGTGACTCTCAGGCCCGCTGTGTCGAGGAACGTGACTGGCAGGCCCTTGAGATCCATGTGGACTTCGATCACATCGCGTGTGGTTCCGGCAATGTCGGAGGTGATAGCCGCATCTCTGCCCGCCAAAGCGTTCAACAGCGATGACTTTCCAACATTTGGGGGCCCCACGATCGCAACTTCGAAACCGTCCCGGATACGCTCGGCTACAGCAACGCCTGCGATCTCCTTGTTCAGCTCCGCCCAAACTGCACTCAACAAAGCCACAACCTCTGGCGTAACATCAACCGGTACGTCTTCGTCGGCGAAATCAATCGTCGCCTCGATCAAAGCGGCCGCGCGAATAAGTTGAGATCGCCACCCTTCAACCTTCTCCCCCAAAGCGCCGGAGAGGACACGGAGAGCCTGGCGTCTTTGCGCTTCGGTTTCGGCTTCAATGAGATCCGACAGGCCCTCGACTTGGGCAATATCGAGGCGTTCGTTTTCGAGGGCGCGCCGTGTGAACTCGCCAGCCACCGCATGCCGTAGCCCGGAGAGCTTCGAAAGCGCCCGTAGAACGGCGTTGATCGTCGCTGTGGCGCCATGGAGGTGCAGTTCGGCTATGTCTTCTCCCGTGAAGCTGTGGGGGCCGGGGAAAGTTAGAACAAGCGCTTCGTCCAAGACGATGCCTTCGAAACGTAGGGTGCGGAGGACTGCCGTGCGGGGCGACGCTGGCAGAGCGGCAAGCTGCGACACAGCGTTAAACGCATCCAGTCCCGAGATGCGGATCACAGCTACGCCAGATTTCCCCCGCGCAGAAGCGACGGCAAATATCGTATCCATCTCACTTAACCCACTGATTTATTTCAGTAAATTACGTGTTCATCGAATCGAAGAAGTCGGCGTTTGTTTTCGTCTGCTTCAACTTAGAGATCAGGAATTCGATCGCGTCTGTGGTGCCCATAGGATTGAGGATACGGCGCAGTACGAATGTTTTGGCCAGATCGCCTTTGTCAACGAGAAGCTCCTCTTTCCGGGTGCCGGACTTGAGAATATCCATCGCTGGATAGACCCGCTTGTCTGCGACTTTGCGATCAAGAACGATTTCGCAGTTGCCGGTACCTTTGAACTCTTCGAAGATGACTTCGTCCATGCGGCTACCCGTGTCGATCAGCGCGGTCGCAATGATCGTGAGTGAGCCGCCTTCTTCGATATTCCGGGCAGCACCAAAGAAACGCTTGGGGCGCTGGAGCGCATTGGCGTCCACTCCCCCTGTCAAAACCTTACCGGAGGACGGCACCACCGTGTTGAAGGCACGGCCCAGACGCGTGATCGAGTCGAGAAGAATAACCACGTCGCGCTTGTGTTCAACCAGGCGCTTGGCCTTCTCGATGACCATCTCAGATACCGCTACGTGGCGGGTCGCTGGCTCGTCGAAGGTGGAGGAAACGACTTCGCCCTTCACCGAGCGCTGCATGTCTGTGACTTCTTCAGGACGTTCATCAATCAGAAGTACGATGAGGTAAATCTCGGGATAATTAACCTCGATGGACCTTGCGATGTTCTGCAAAAGGACAGTTTTACCGGTGCGCGGTTGTGCAACGATCAGGCAACGCTGCCCTTTTCCAATCGGGGCGACCAGGTCAATAATCCGCGCGGAGCGGTCCTTGATCGTTGGATCCTCAATCTCCATCTTAAGGCGCTCATCAGGATAAAGCGGCGTCAGGTTATCAAAGCTGACTTTATGACGGGCCTTCTCGGGATCCTCGAAGTTAATCTTTTCGACCTTAGTGAGCGCAAAGTAGCGTTCGCTGTCGTTCGGGTCCCGGATGACGCCCTCTACGGTATCGCCAGTCCGCAAAGAAAACTGACGAATCATTTCGGGTGAAACATAGATATCGTCCGGCCCCGGCAGGTAGTTCGCCTCGGGGGACCGCAGAAATCCAAAACCGTCCTGAAGGACCTCAAGTACACCGTCTCCGCCAATCACCCATTCTTCATCAGCGCGCTCTTTTAGGATCGAGAACATCATCTCGCCCTTGCGCATCGTAGAAGCGTTTTCGATCTCAAGCTCTTCTGCTATGGAGAGGAGCTCTTTTGGAGATTGGATTTTGAGATCGGCGAGATTCAAACGGTCGGACATGGAAACCTTTCGGACAGGCAGCGGGCCCGCGGATAATTTAAGTGTATGGAAAGCGCAAAAGCGACCAGGACGGCCACAAAGATGATTTAGGGCGTGCCATCGTTTGAGTCAACTGATCTCAGGCAGGCTGCACAATGACCATAATAACAATAATAATCAAAAGCAGCGTCGGGACTTCGTTCATAATGCGATAATGGCGGCCCGGTGTCTCGTTTTTCCCCGCTTCGAATGCTTTCCGGCTTTTGGCACACCAGATATGGAACCAGGTCATCCCAAGCACCGCGAGCATTTTGACCCAAGGCCAGAATTGGGACCAGTCGACACGGTCTGGCGTTGCAACCATGAGGAGCCCAAATGTCCAGGCAGCGATCATTGACGGGGTCATAATGGCTCGTAAAAGACGACGCTCCATCGTCATGAACAGCATATGTGTTTCGCCGGCCTGACCGACGACTTCAGCGTGATAAACAAAGAGGCGTGGTAAATAGAAAAGCCCAGCCATCCAGGCGGTCACTGAAATCACATGAAGGGCCTTCACCCAGGGGTAAATGTTTTGCAGTACCTCGATCATTATTTCTCTTAGCCCGGCCTCTCTTCTATTAATATAGTATAAAGAAAGAAAAGGATGATGTGGATTGTAAGGCCAGTGGATACCGTGGATTATTTTACTGTCCTATGACTTATCCCGCTTCGGATAAATCTTTCGAGGGGAGAAAGAAGCGTGGAAAAGTAAAAAATTAGAGTTTTTTAACAAACACTTAGAGATAAGACGGGAACGAGCCTCTGTTGATAACTCTTGGACAGAATCCGTGAACGCATTCTAATCACAGCCAGGATCTTGCCGTTTTGCACAGGGAACAAGATCTGGTAGAATTTCCCGGCACTTGCCAAGGCCGTGGGTAGAATGCGACGAGGGATGAAATCCACAATTCTATACCCACACTCACGCACAGGCTTACCCACATGGCCATTCACATATGACTCATCTGATTCTAGCGTCGGCGTCAGAAATCCGGGCCAAGCTTTTGCGAAATGCCGGGCTTGAAATTGAAGCGATTGCTGCACGCGTTGATGAAGACGCGATCAAGGCGTCCTTATTGGCGGAAGACGCGAAGCCTAGGGATGTGGCTGATATGCTTGCGGAAGCGAAAGCGCGCAAAATTGCATCCAAGGGGGCCAGCGGCCTGGTTCTTGGATGTGATCAGGTCCTTGAGTTTGAGGGGCGTGTAGTCTCGAAATCAAAGACGTCCGAAGCCGCCTTGGGTCTTCTCAAGGAGATGCGAGGCAAGCGACACAGTTTGCTGTCGGCCGCCGTGGTCTACGAGGGCGATAAGCCTGTGTGGCGGCATGTCGGGCAAGCTCGGTTGTTGATGCGGGATGCTTCGGATCAGTATCTTAAGGAGTATGTCGCGCGGAATTGGAAAAGCATTCGCCATTCTGTGGGGGGCTATAGGCTAGAAGAAGAGGGTGTGCGGCTGATGAGCCGTATAGAGGGCGATTACTTCACTGTTCTTGGGCTGCCGCTTGTTGAGCTCTTGTCCTATCTGAATTTGCGCGGCACCTTACCCAGATGACAGATCAACGAATACCTCTCGCCGGGGTGATTGGCTCACCGATTGCGCATTCCAAATCGCCGAAGCTGCATAGCTATTGGCTTAACCGTTACGGGCTGAGCGGTTACTATGTACCGATGGACATCGCAGCAGATAGTCTGGAAGAAACGCTGCGGGCGCTGCCGAAAGCTGGCTTTGTCGGGCTGAACGTGACAATTCCCCACAAAGAGCGCGTTTTGGCGATTGCCGACTTGGTGACGGACCGGGCGGCCTTGATGGGAGCAGCCAACACGCTTATTTTCCGCAAAGACGGGAAAATTCACGCGGATAATACTGACGGGTACGGGTTCATCGAAAATCTGCGCCAAGGGGCCCCCGCATGGGATCCGACGTCTGGGCCTGCGGCGGTTATTGGTGCGGGAGGAGCCGCGCGGGCGGTTGTGGCAGCCTTGCTCGATGCGGGAGTGCCCGAGGTTTACCTATCAAATCGAACAAAGACGCGGGCGGAGGCGTTGCGGCAGGAGTTCGGCGTCAAAATCCAAGTGTGCGATTGGGTTCAGGCCGGCAATATGCTTGAGGGGGCCGCAACGGTTGTGAATACGTCATCGCTTGGCATGGTCGGCAAGCCCGAAATGCGGATCCCGCTGGACGGGCTGTCGTCTGATGCGGTTGTCACGGACCTTGTTTATACGCCCCTTGAGACCAAGCTTTTGTCAGAGGCCCGCAAGAAGGGCTGTACGACCGTCGATGGGCTGGGGATGCTGTTGCACCAGGCCGCGCCGGGGTTTGAGCGCTGGTTTGGTGTGCGCCCGGATGTGGATGAGGCCGCGCGGCAAGCGGTGCTGTCGTGAACCGCCCGGTTGTGATTGGGCTGACGGGCTCGATCGGCATGGGGAAATCAACGACATCCCAGATGTTTTATGATGAGGGCATTCCGGTCTGGAGTGCGGATGATGCGGTACATCGGCTGTATGGTTTGGGCGGTGCGGCGGTGAGCCTTATTGCCAAGGTATTCCCGGATGCTGTGCGCGAAGGATCTGTGGATCGTGCAGTTTTGTGCGACAAGATCGCGGCCGAACCGGAGGCGTTGAGCCAAATTGAAGCGATTGTGCATCCACTCGTTGCGGCCGACCGTGCTGACTTTATAGCGAAGGCTGATGCAGGAATTATTTTGGTGGATGTGCCGCTACTTTTTGAAACCGGAGCGGTATCGGATGTTGATTATATTGTTGTTGTATCGACCCTGGAGGCCGATCAGCGAAAGCGGGTTTTGGAGCGTTCTGGGATGACCGAAGAAAAACTTGATCTTATTCTCTCGAAGCAAATGCCCGATTCTGAAAAACGATCGCGAGCGGACTTTGTGATTGAGACGACATCTCTTGAGGCAGCGCGCTTGGCTGTTCAGGATGTTTTGTCGGATATCAAAAACAGGCAGAGAAATGCGTGAGATCGTTCTTGATACTGAAACAACTGGATTTGATCCAAAAACCGGCGACCGGATTGTCGAGATAGGCGCTGTCGAGCTAATGCGACAGGTCCCGACGGGAAACACCTACCATCAATACATCAACCCAGAGCGATCGATGCCGGACGATGCATTCCAAGTGCATGGACTGGGCGACGATTTCCTAAGGGACAAGCCTGTATTCAAGGCAATTGCACAGGACTTCTTGGATTTCATCGGGGACGCGAAGCTGGTGATCCACAACGCGGCGTTCGACATGAAGTTTCTAAACGCAGAGCTTGGCTGGCTAGGCATGCCGACAATCCCATGGGAGCAAGCCGTCGACACTTTGGCTATTGCGCGGAAGAAATTTCCGGGCTCGCCTGCGTCGCTTGATGCGCTTTGTCGTCGGTACGGGATCGACAACGCGGCCCGAACACTTCACGGCGCGCTTTTGGACAGCGAAATTCTTGCGGAAGTCTATCTTGAGATGACCGGAGGGCGGCAGCCGGACTTTGGTCTGTCCACGGCAGAGTCTCATGAGAACTCATCGGCGTCGGTGGTAACAGAGCGCGTGCGCCAGCGTCCCGCGTCCCTGCCCTCGCGCCTGACGGAAGCAGAGAAATCCGCCCACGACGCACTTATTGACGGCATGGGCGAAAAGTCAGTTTGGTCGCGGTTTAGCTGACCTTTGGCGTCTCTGCGTCCGCAGCGGCCTGCGCCTGCTGCTTTTGTAGAACCGTTTGGCGATACAGAGCGATGAAGTCGATATTATCAAGATTCAGGGGCGGAAAGCCACCGTCGCGGGTCATGTCCGACACGATGCGGCGTACGAACGGGAACGTCATGCGCGGGCATTCGATCAGCAAGAACGGATGCAGCTGCTCTTCAGGGATGTTGTCGATCTTGAAGATACCGGAATACTCGATTTCGAGAACGAAAAGCGTTTCCGCACCATTCTTGTTCTTCGATGTAATGTTGTACTTTGAGATTACTTCGAACTGGCCTTCGCCGCGCTTGCGGGCATCAAGCGACACCTGAACTTGAATGTCGGGCTGAACTTCGCCCTCAATCGGTTTTTGCGAAAGAATGTTTTCGAAGGACAGATCGCGAATGTACTGTCCCAGGATTTTCATTTGTGGCGGCGTCGGTGCAGTGGTCGCAGCGCCGTTCTCGTTCTCGGCCATGGAATTCTCCGTTTGACGGTTTTTCAAATCGGACCCCCTTTACCAGAGGGTCAAGGGACCCTCAATGGTGCGTCCAGCCAGAGGGACCTTTTGGGCGGGGAGCATCGAGGTCTTCGTATTCGGCGTCAATCACGCCGGCCTCTTTTGGCGGGCTGGTGCGCGCGCCGTATTCGAAGCTTTGGACGTTGATCCGCGAGCGAACGGCTCGATACACGCCGCCACGGATCCCCGGAACAAGAAGCGCGAAGCCAACCGCATCTGTGAAAAAGCCGGGGGTTAGGAGAAGGGCGCCGGAGAACAGGATCATTGCCCCGTGCGCGAGGGGCTCGGTTGGATCGTTAAGTTCTTCGAAAGATCCGCGAACCTGATTTATGACCGCAAGCCCCTGGCTGCGGACCAGAAATGTGCCCAAAACTGCCGTAATGATCACGATCGCGAGGGTCGGAAATAGTCCGATCAATCCGCCGATCTGGATAAACAGAGCGATTTCAATGAGCGGTACGAGCAAAAATAGCAAAAACAGGCGCATTTGTTTCCCTTCGTCGCAGGGCCGCCGGTAGACGCGGCCCTTCTGTCACCCTACATATGTACTCTGACGCGCCGAAACCCAAGTCCTCGCACTTCGAGAGAAAAAATGAGCTCATCCTTGATCCAACTTCTTGTCCTTGCCGGAATTGCCGTTTTCCTTATTTTGCGGCTTCGCAGCGTGCTTGGCACGCGCGACGGCTTTGAAAAGCCCCCGGTGACCGGGCCAACCCCATCGCGGCGCTCTGGGCGTCCGGAATTTGACGTGATCGAGGGCGGTCCCGACCGTGACATCACCGATCACGTCGAAGACGGTTCGAGCAGCGCAAAAGCGCTGGCCGCCATGAAAATGGCCGAGCCCGGCTTTGGTGTCAGTAGCTTTCTTGAGGGCGCGCGCGGTGCTTACGAGATGATATTGATGGCATTTGAGCGTGGTGATTTGTCCGAAGTGCGCGACTTTCTGGGCGACGAGGTTGCCGAGACGTTTAAAGACGTAATTGATCGCCGCGAGGCCGAGGGCCTGACGATTGATGCAAGCTTCGTGGGTCTTCGTGAAATTGCGCTGAAATCGGCGGAATTTGATCGGGAGACATCCGAGGGTGAGGTGACGATCAAGTTCCTGGCAGAGCTTTCATCGGTTGTAAAAAACCGTGAAGGCGAGATCATCGAGGGCAACCCCAACGAGATCAAACGCCAACGGGATGTCTGGACGTTCTCGCGGAAAATGGGCGCCTCAGATCCCAACTGGCACTTGGTCGCGACCGGCGAGTGATGCGTGGACTTGGTGCAGGGCTTGCGCTCGCATTGATGGTGGGCACTGCTCAAGCCGATACGAAGACATTAAAGTGGTCCGATTTAGACGGCTGGGCGCGCGATGATCTTGTTCTCGCGCGTTCCGTCTTTCTGGAAACCTGCGGTGATCTGGATGCGGACTGGGCGATTGCCTGTAAGGGCGCGGCTGCTACAGGCTCGGCGCGCGCGTTCTTTGAGGCCGCATTTCAGCCGGTTCTGATTGGCGGAAATGAAGACGGGCTTTTTACAGGGTATTATGAGCCTGAGCTGAGGGGATCGCGCAACCAAACCGGCGCGTATCAATATCCCCTGCACCGGATTCCTGACGATATCCCGCGCGGCGCGCCTTGGCTATCACGGCAAGAGATTGAGACCTCGGGTGTTTTGGCCGGGCGTGGTTTGGAAATTGTATGGTTGGCCGATCCGGTTGAGAAATTTTTCCTTCAGGTGCAGGGCTCGGGCCGCATTCGTCTTGAGGACGAAAGCGTGGTTCGCGTTGGCTTTGGTGGCAGGAACGGCCATTCCTACCGGTCTGTCGGACGAGAAATGATTCGTCTTGGCATTTTTGAGGAACATGAGGCGTCAGCGCAGCGGATAAAGAGATGGGTGCGGGCAAATCCCCATAAGGGGCTGAAAATGCTTTGGCACAACCCCTCGTATATTTTCTTTCGCGAGATTGAAGGGCTGCACTATAGCAAAGGCCCGCTTGGGGCGATGAACCGGCCCATTACGGCCGGACGCTCGATTGCGATTGATCCCGATATTGTTCCGCTGGGCGCGCCGGTATGGCTTGAGAAAGACGGCGCAGAGCCTCTTCGCCGACTTATGGTCGCGCAAGATACCGGGTCGGCGATTGCAGGGGCGCAGAGGGCGGATATATTTTATGGGTCGGGGGATGAGGCGGGCGAAATTGCTGGCCGCATTCGGGATTCTGGTCGGATGATTGTTTTGTTGCCGTCTCAGCGTGCTCGCGCATTGGCGAGGAATTGAGCCGTGAAGCGGCGGTCGCCACGGGGACTTAACCCTGAGGAAAAAGACCTTTGGGAGAGGGTTGCGCGGACCGCGCGTCCGCTTGAGGGGCGGGATATGAAGCCTGTTTTGATCGTGCCGAAGGCAAAGAAGAAACCGGCGAGAGCGCCGGAGCGAAAGACGATTTCTCCTTTTGAGCTCGGGTCTGCAGGCACGGCAGTATCCCAAAACCACAGGCTTGCCCCTTCGGTTGGTGCGTCGCTTGATACGGCCCCCTTACGGATGGATCAAAAAACGTTTGGGCGAATGAAGCGCGGAAAGACCAAACCCGAGGCGCGGATCGATTTGCACGGGATGCGGCTTTCTGAGGCGCATGGAGCATTGAACGCATTTATTCACACGTCACATGCACGCGGCCGCCGTTTGGTTTTGGTCATTACCGGCAAAGGGCGCGTCACGAATGATGACGGCCCAATCCCGGTGCGTGCTGGCGTTTTGCGGCATCAGGTGCCGGACTGGCTGTCGCGTCCGCCCTTGGGCGCGTTGGTTTTACAGGTATCAGAAGCGCATCAACGGCATGGCGGTGGTGGCGCCTATTATGTCTATTTACGCCGCACCTAGGGCTTTCGTCGCGCGCTTCAGGGCGATCCACACCAAAATGTTCGCTATGAAGAAATACGCGGCAATCCCGAGCATCTGGTCGGGGAACGAGTAGCCGAAATCAATGAGCATGCCCGTAATGCCGGGGCCGATGGCTGAGCCAAACACCATTATGCTTGTAGAAACGGCCTTGATCGAACCGATGTGTCGGGTCCCAAAGAATTCTGCCCAGAATGTTGTGATTACGGTTGTCTGAACGCCCATCCCAATCCCGAAGAAAACGAATGACACGGAGGCCGCGGGGAGTGTCTTGGCGAAGGCGAGCAGGATGAAGCCGACCATCCACGGGAAAAGATAAACACGCATAATGCGTCCCGAGCCGACCCGGTCAATAAGCTGGCCCGCTGTTAGCGTCACGGTGATCGAGACGATGGTCAAAAGCGGGATCAATGCGAGATAGTCAAGAAGCGGCCAGCCCTTCACGCTTGCGATATGAACTTGCTGGAAAAAGAGGGCCGTACCCCATGACGGGGGGCCGAGAAGCATTGGCAGGATAAGCCAGAAAATGGGGGACTTCAGGACCTCCGGACGGGTCCAGTGCCGGTTATCCATGCCGGTCGTGGTGGCCGCGGCGGCAAGGGACTGGGGGGTGCGCTCAGCGGCCAGAAGACGAAGGATAACGGGGAAGGTTGCAAGCATAGCAATGGCGGCTATGACCCATATCCAGCGCCAGTCCATAAACACAAAGAGGACGGCGATGATCACAGGCAGAACCGCTTGGCCCACGGCAAATCCCATGGCAGAAATTGAGAGTGCTAAGCCGCGACGTCCGGCGAACCAGCGAGCCATCGAGACGGAGGCAAACTGGCTCATCATGCCCTGCCCTAACAAGCGGAGCAGGAAGATGATGACGATCAGCCCAACAAGCGTCGAGTTGGCGGCCATTGCAAGACAGACAAGCGCGAGGCCGGGAATGACGCCCCATGCCAGCGTGCGAACCCTATAGCTATCGGTCAGCGCACCGGCCCAGAACATCACGATGGCCGAAGCTGTGGTCGAGACGGTGTAGATACCGCCCCATTGTCCGTCAGTGAGGTTGTAGGCGGCCATGACCTGAGCTGCGAAGAGAGCGATGAAATAGGTTTGGCCGTAGGAAGACGAGAACGTCAGAAGGACTCCGGCGGACAACGGGCGGCGGTTTTCGCGCAAGAAAGATGCGAGAGACATGCTGGGTGTTTCTGCCTGTTTCTGGAGAATGAAAAGTGTTGAATGTGCAAGGTCTGGTGTGTTGGGCGCGGCCTCCGCAGCGCAATGTGAGGCCTGGCTTTAAGAAAAAAGGATTTTGGACAGGACAGGATGTCGGTGTCGCGTCGGTATTCAGGGGATAGCGGCGCGAGCGGCCGCTCTGTGAAGGGCGGCTTAGCGACCGAAGCGGTGGACCAAGGACGTTGATCGCCAGGCCAGTCACCAAAAGAGCGGCGGCAAGGAATTTCCAGAATCGGAGCGACCCTCAAAGGACGAGGGTGGATAAAAAAGGGCCGACAACGGCGACCAGAAGCGCGAAGGGTATGACTGTTGCGGAGGAGAATTGCGCCAATCGCGAGCTCCCGATGGTGACGCTAAGCCAGGCGCTGACATAGATGATATAGGCAAGGTCTGCGACCCCCGGTGGCTGGATGCTTGAAAAGGACGCAATCATCGGCACCGGTCCTTAGGCGGCAATAGACAGCGCCAAAAGCGGAGGAAGTGTGACGAAACACCCCCAGACCACACCCGTCAGCATATCTTTAGGCCAGCCCTGCCCAGATCAGCTGAAAAACCGACGGCCTTTCCCCAAGAAAGAGAATCGCAAGTGCGATTGTGATGAAGGCGTGGACTGAAAGGATGAGGGACGTGAGGCCTGCGTACACGGTACTGAAGGGGAAACCGAGGTGTCCGATGAACATAAACGGTCCGAAGAGAACCAACCTCCGGAGGGGGGTTTTGGGCGGCTTAATGACGAGCAACGCAGGGAATGCAGCGAAAAAGAAACACAGCGCCGTGGCCAAAAGCGGGCGCAAATCGCGCAAAAGGCCTTCGATTGCGACCTAGGCGGTGGCCCAGATAGCAGCGACAAAGAACACTACGAGGATATGCGGGGGCATTATATCAGGACACAACGCTGCGGTTAGAGGATTGAGAAGGCTATCGGCCGGATTGTCGCATCAGGAAAACCAAAGGCTTTGCGTAGCCGCGTCACGAAATTGGAAGGGGAGACCAGACGTCAAGGATCAGCGCGCAATGGTCGGGGACTTCAGGTGAATAGAACGCTTTAAAACCGCCAATTTTTATCTTCTCGCTCACCAATAGGTAGTCCGCGAAGCGACCGGACTTTTTGTAAACCGCGATGCGTGTGCCGCTGAAGCCGTGCGCGGTGACGAGGTCATACAGGCGAGCCTCGGCGAGAATGTCGAGCGCATTGCTATCTTGTTCGACGTTGAAATCTCCGCAGACGACTAAGGCATCATTTGCCTCGGCGACGCTGGTTGCGAGGCCTATCAGGCGGTTGGCCTGCACCATTCTTTCCGCGGTATCGCTTTTTTGCGGCAAGGTCGCGTAATCCGTGCATGCGGGCGATGGCGACGGACGCGTTGAGCGCAAAGTCGTGGAGGCGGAGGGTGTGTGCGGATCGGACCCGCGGCAGATCACCTTACCCGCCTGATGAGAATGCCTTGAACACGAACGATTGGCGCTGGGCGATTATGCGAAGCGATATATGGATGAAGGTTGCGAGGCCCCCTTGGGAGGGGCTCTGACGTTTTCGTCCCAAAGGACGCCCTGGGCGGCCGGGCAGAAAATGACAACGTGATTGGGCAGCGCTGCGGCGAAACCGGGGAAGAAGGTGGCGCGCTGCGCTAAGGCGTGGGTGCCATCGCGGTAGGTCAGCCAGTTTTGCCAGTTTCCGGGGAGCGCACGACGTCTTGCGGGCAGAGGATGAGCCGGTCTTGAAGGTTGCCGCCCCATCCGTTGAAACACATGATTGGCATTTAGAGAACGTAGCGGCTTATATCCGCGTTAGCGGTGAGTTCGCCGAGGTTCTTGTCTACGAAGGACGCATCGACGGTGACGCTTTCACCACCGCGATCAGGGGCGTTGAAGCTAAGCTCTTCAAAGACGCGCTCGAGGACGGTGTAGAGGCGGCGTGCGCCGATGTTTTCGATCGACTGGTTTACGTCGGCTGCGATTTTTGCAAGCGCGGCAATGCCATCGTCGGTGAACGTGACGGTGACGCCCTCGGTGCCCATGAGGGCGGTGTATTGCAGGGTCAGCGCGTTGTCGGTTTCAGTGAGGATGCGGACGAAATCTTCTTCGGTGAGCGCGCGCAGGGTGACACGGATTGGCAGCCGGCCCTGAAGTTCAGGGAGAAGGTCGGATGGCTTGGCGATATGGAAGGCGCCGGATGCGATGAAGAGGATGTGGTCGGTTTTGACAGGTCCGTATTTCGTGCTGACGGTTGTGCCTTCTATCAGGGGCAAGAGGTCGCGCTGGACGCCTTCTCGGGAAACATCGGCACCGCGCGCTTCAGCGCGCGCGGTCACTTTGTCGATCTCATCAAGGAAGACAATCCCGTTTTGCTGAACCGCTTCAAGCGCTTGCTTCGTGACAGTTTCGTCGTCGAGAAGCTTATCAGCCTCCTCGCCGACAAGGATCTCGTAGCTTTGCGATACAGTCATTCGCTTCTTCACGGTCCGGCCGCCGAGGCCTTTGCCGAAAAGGGCGCCGAGATCCATACCTCCGCCCTGCCCTTGCGGCATGCCGGGGATTTCCATGCCCTGAAATGGATTGGATTGGTCGCGGAGCTGAAGCTCGATTATGGTGTCGTCCAGCTCACCGCGTTTGAGTTTATCGCGAAACATCTGGAGCGTTTGCTCGCGGGCGTTTTCGCCTGCAATGGCGGCGATGACGCGGGCTTCCGCAGCCTCGTGGGCGTTTGCCTTAACTTCATCCCGCATCAGGTCACGGGTCATGGTGATGGCGGCCTCGACAAGGTCTCGGATAATCTGCTCGACATCACGGCCGACGTAACCAACTTCGGTGAACTTAGTGGCCTCGACCTTAAGGAACGGCGCCTTCGTGAGCTTGGCAAGGCGGCGGGAGATCTCGGTTTTGCCGACGCCCGTGGGGCCGATCATCAGGATATTCTTCGGATAAACTTCGTCGCGAAGATCATCGCCAAGCTGCTTGCGGCGCCAGCGATTGCGCAGGGCGACGGCGACAGCGCGTTTCGCGTCACTTTGGCCGATGATGTAGCGGTCGAGCTCGGAGACGATCTCGCGGGGGGTCAGGTCGGTCATTTGGGCAGGCTTTCCACGGTCAGGTTGCCGTTGGTGTAAACGCAGATGTCAGAGGCGATCGCCATGGCTTTGCGGGCGATGGTTTCGGCGTTCATGTCGCTATCCATGAGGGCGCGGCCGGCGGCCAGCGCATAGTTCCCGCCGGAACCGATGGCGGTGACGTCGTGTTCGGGTTCAAGCACGTCCCCTGCCCCGGTCACGACGTAAAGCTCAGTTCCGTCGGTGACGATGAGCATCGCCTCGAGTTTCTGGAGGTATTTGTCTGTACGCCAGTCTTTAGCAAGCTCGACCGCGGCACGCTGAAGCTGGCCGGGTGTTGCTTCAAGCTTGACTTCGAGGCGCTCTAGAAGCGTGAAGGCGTCGGCAGTGGATCCGGCGAATCCGGCGATGATGTCGTAGCCGCCAGGGCTGAGTTTGCGGACCTTCTTGGCGGTTCCCTTGATGACGGTCTGGCCAAGGCTGACCTGGCCGTCACCCGCGATGACGACTTCGCCGCCCTTACGGACGCCGATTATCGTGGTGCCATGCCAGCCGGGGAATTGGTCGTCGGCCATGGGTGCCTCCTGCCTGTCGAGTTCGAATGTATATGATTGCCTGGTGCGGGGACTGCAAGGTTTTGGGGCCTTGCTGGAGTATTTGGATGGGTAAGCCATGAAAAAGGCCGCCTGACTGGGCGGCCTGGTTCGATGGCTTTGTCGTAGGCTCAGACTGACTCGTCGATCCAGCTCTTTAAGGCTGCCTTAGGGGCCGCGCCGGTTTTGTTCGAGACGACTTCGCCGTTTTTGAACAGAAAAAGCGCTGGAATGCCGCGAACGCCAAGCTGTGCGGGCGAGTTCGGGTTTTCATCGACGTTCACCTTGGCGATTTTGATGTTACCGCCATATTCCTCGGATAGCTCTTCCAGAGCCGGGCCGATCATCTTGCAAGGACCGCACCATTCGGCCCAAAAGTCTACAACAACCGGGACGTCCGACTGGCGGACCTCGGCGTCGAATGTATCGTCTGTGACGGCGATGGTAGCCATGTCTGTCTCCTTGGCAGCAGGTAAGGGTGCGAACCTAAGAAGCCTTGTGGCCGAGGTCAAGATGTAGTGGCGCGTGCAAGGGATTGCCTCACGATGCCGTGTGGGAGGTCCATAAGTAACGGGGCCGCTGTCCAGAGGATCGCAAGGTCGATCTGGCGATCTGGATAGATCTGCTCAAGGGCCTCAAGGTAGGCGGCCATCTGCCGAAGCAGACCTTCAGGCGTGTCTTCTGGCGTATTTGGGATGCCTCGATTGGTTTTGAAGTCGACAGCGAGAACGCGATCCGGAGTGATGACGAGACGATCAATGGTGCCGCCGAGGGCGCGATCCAAAGTTGGGAGCTGGGCGGTCACGTCGACCTCGGGCAGTGTCGTGTCGGCGAAGATTTCGGGGAAAGCCCGCATGGCTTGGCGGGCTTCGTCGAGGAGGCCGGTAGGATCGGCGACGTCTGGCAGAAGTTGGCGGGTGGCGGCATTCCAGCTATCTTCCGGAATCTGCGGCAATGTTTCGAGCAGGAGGTGGATGTGCGTCCCTCGCTGCATCGCGGCTTCTGTATCCGCTTCGTCGCTGTCACCGGCAATGACTTTGGCGCCACCGAGATCGCTTGGAGTAATGGGATTTGCGTGTGCGGCCGGCGTATTCACGGGGGTATGATAAACCGGTGACACCAAGGTGTCGTTGGTCTCTATATAGGGACTTTTAGCCATTTTATGTAAGGGCCACACCCCATGTTCGAGGCGAAGTATCTCTGAGCCATCGCTGTCTTTTGTGCGGCTTGCGCCCGCCGCAATGAGACCGTCCTTGACTGTTTGGTGCCAGCGGTTGTCGCCTTCGCCATGGCTTTTTTCGACGCCGCCGACAATGAGCCAGCTTTTGGCGCGGGTCATTGCAACGTAGAGGAGACGCTGCCTCTCTTCGGCGTCGGCTGCCTTTTGGATGTCCTTCGCGACCCTAACTGAATCGGGCGCAAGGTCTTGTGAAACGTTCCAGATTGGCATGTCAGAAGAGTCGGTAAGGAATGTGCCCCTGGAAATGCGGTCGTCCCGCATGGTGTCCGGCAAGATCACAATTGGCGCTTCGAGGCCTTTCGCGCCATGGACAGTCATTACCCGAATGAGGCCTCCGGAGGTGTCAGATTGACGCTTTATCTCAACATCATTTGCGCTGGCGCAGACGAGAAAGCCAGTAAGGCTTGGCACGCCCTTTTGTTCGTAGGCAAGCGCCTGATTGAGCAACTCGTTGATGCCGTCTTCCGCTTCGGGGCCGAGGCGGGCCATCAGAGCCTTTCGGCCGCCGTGCCGGGTCAGGATAAGTTCGAGAAGTTCGAATGGGCGTTGAAAGTCCGCGTCCTTGCGTAGCTGATCCAGCCGGGAGTGGGTGTTTGGGTGGTCTTCTTTGCGTTCACGCAAGGCTTGCCAAAGGTAGCCTTTACGCGGGTGGGCGAGGGTGTAGAGGTCTTGCTCGCTCCAGCTGAAAAGGGGCGAACGCAGTGCAGTCGCAAGAGCGAGGTCGTCCTCTGGGAGGGCAAGGAACGACAAGAGGGACAACAAATCGCGCACCGCAAGCTCTGCGCTGACCTTAAGGCGATCAGCTCCGGCGATTGGGAGGTTGGCGAGCTTGCAAGCGGAAATTATGTTGTCAAAAAGTGCGCCGCGGCCCTGGACGAGGATTAGGACGTCACCCGCTGTGGCCGGGCGAATATTGCCACTTTCATCTTGTATAGAGACTGTTTCTGTAAGATCCTTGATCTTGATCGCGATACGCTCCGCAAGCTTAACGGTCGGTGAGTCAGACGAGAGACGGTCGACTGGATCATGCCATGAAAGGTCTTCGGGCTTGTCTGGAAGGGGCTGGAGATCCCAAAGATCGACGCGGCCAGGGAAGTCTGCATTAAACGCTTTGTGTTCAACTTTGCTGCCAAGCCCGTCGGAGGCTGTTTGAAATGTCGCATCGACAGCGCGAAGGATCGCGGGGGAAGAGCGGAAGGAATAGACGAGATCTTCGCGGGCAAGCTGACCAGCGTTCTTAAGCTTCTCGGCGAACTCTTCGGCAGTTGTGTCGAAGCGCTGAGCGTCAGCGCCCTGGAAGCTATAAATTGACTGCTTTTTATCGCCGACGACGAAGATTGTCCTGGGCCGGTCGGCGTGCGCGCCCTCGCCAGCAGTGATTTCTGCGGAAAGCGCTTTGATGACCTGCCATTGAGCGGGGCTCGTGTCTTGCGCCTCGTCGACGAGAATGTGGTCGATGCCGCCGTCCAGGCGGTAAAGGACCCATGCGAGACCTTCGTCGGCGAGAAGATCACGGGCCTTGGTGATGAGGTCGTCAAAATCGAGGACTCCGCGCGCGTTTTTCTCGGCGGTGTAAGCCGGAATGAGGTCGGCCGCGAAGGCGTGGAGAGCGTGGGTTTTTCCAGCGGCCTCGAAGGCGATCCGC
>NZ_CALJXO010000043.1:0-2651 GCF_937988555.1 uncultured Boseongicola sp.
CAGGGCCATAGATTGGCTCAATGGTCATGTTTGGCTGAATGACATGATTTATCATATTGGGCTTCCTTGTGTAGGCGCCGACATTTTGCTGGCGCGTGCACTGAGGAAAGCCCGGGGTGCAGAGTCCGGGCCTTAATTTAGTACCGCTCGTCAGGCCCCCGAAGTCGAGCCATAATCGGGACTAGTTTTCGAACAAATCACCGTTTGCCGAAAGCCCGGCCATTTCCATGAGTTTCTCTTTGGCGCCGCCGTACCCAGACTCGCGTTTCTCCTGCGCGTCCGGGCCCTTGGGAAGAATTTCCAGCATGATTTTCAAGGCGCTGAACAGGGCCGCATTGTCGCCGTTCAGCGCCTTTTTGCACATGGAAAAATATGCCGCCTCAAGGCTGCCCAAGGAGATGCTATTGCCATTTGGCGTTTTGGCGGTAACGGGCTCGGACAGGATTTCGGCATATGTTTTTAGGAATTCGTGTTTGGTTTTGCGGCGGCCTTTCGGGTTGCCGCTCTGGCCCTTGGACCATTGGGTGTTTTTGGGAGGTTTTCCATGCCCAACTTCATATTCGTCAGCCATCCTTGCCTCCATCAACGCTGTCGTCTGCCAAGCTGCTTGCACATAGCTTTGCAAGTCTTTCTTTTGCGGCAGTCAGATCGACACGTTGGTAATCAGCCCCATTCAGGTCGTTTGCCATCGTAAGGATCTTTTGCAGCATTTGGATGGCCCGTCGATCACCAGAAACAGCCAGGTCCCTGAGGCGCCGTATCAGCGCTTCATCAAGTGAAATTTTTCGACCATCGGTTTTTACCTGAACTTTTCGCTTCAGAACTTTCTGAAGAGCCAGGTAGGGATCTTCGATCTGTTTGGGCCGCCCGTTCGGATTGCCTGATTTGCCTTTCTTGAACTGGCTTTGTTTTGGCGGTTTCATATAGCCGGTACGATAGGGGTCTAGCTCACTCATCACGCGGCCTCGCTGTCGCCGTCAGGCGCTTCTGCGTGGTCGCGCGCAGTGGCGGTTTCGGCAAAGGTGTCGCCAGTGCGTTCAAGACGCGCCGACATGCCGGTTACAGCCTCGAAACGCCGACAGATTACATCGCAATAAAGCGGGTCCAGTTCGATAAGCCGCGCGATGCGGCCTGTGCGTTCGGCAGCCAGAAGCGTTGTGCCAGAGCCGCCAAAACCGTCCAGCACGATTTCGCCGCGTTTGGTGACATCCTTGATTGCGTCAGCCACCAATGCGACAGGCTTGACGGTTGGATGCAGCGCCAGGTCTTTCTGATTGGCGCCAAAGCTGTTTACACCGGGATAGTCCCAGACATTGGTGCGATAGCGCCCGGTGTCGCCCAGGCCGAAGGTGTTGGTATGCGGGGCCGTGCCAACTTTGTAGACGAAGACAAGCTCATGCTGGGATCGGTAGAACGTGCCCATGCCGCCATTGGATTTCTTCCAGACCACCAGGTTCTTGAGTTCAGAGTAGATTTTGTCACCCGCTGCCTGCAATTCGGTCATGTGTCGCCAATCCATACAGACAAAATGGATGGCGCCATCGACGCTGACATTGGCCATCGCGCCAAGCGCATTTTCCAGAAAGGCGGTAAAGCCTGCCGTATCCATCTCGCCAGACGCCATGGCGAATTCGCGATGCTGGATCGCGCCAGAGCCACAAACATGTCCGCCAATCTTCACGTTGTAGGGCGGATCTGTGAACACCGCGCGGGCGCGATCAGATTTCATAAGAGCAGAGTAGATATCTGGTTTCTGCGCATCGCCACAGATCAATCGGTGTTTGCCGAGCAACCAGACATCACCGAGTCTTGTCACTGCAGGGCCCACCTCAATCTCAGAGATATCGTCGTCGGGATCGGCTTCATTTGTAACAGGACCGTCAAGCAGGAGGTCCAGCTCGGCAGTTTCAAAGCCTGTAATCTCCAGATCAAAGTCCAAATCCAGCTCGGACAAGCCCTGAAGTTCAATCGCGAGAATGTCGCGATCCCAGCCTGCAAGCTCAGCCAGCCGATTGTCAGCTATGACATAGGCGCGACGCTCGGCATCACTCAAATGTCCGAACTCAATTGTTGGGACTTGATCAATGCCCAATAATCTTGCCGCTTCAACACGACCGTGCCCGGCGATTATCTGTCCTGCGTCGCCGATCAGAACCGGATTGGTGAAGCCGAACGTTCGGATCGATGCTGCGATCTGCGCAATCTGCTTGTCAGAATGCGTTCGGGAGTTCCCTGCGTAGGGCGTAAGATCATCAATCTTACGATACTCGATTTTGAGCCGAAGGGTCTCCGGCAATTGTGGAGCCAAAGCCCCGGTCTTCGTCACGTCAGCCATATTAGGCCCTCGCTGGTAGCGGTGCTTGTCAGACGATCCGACAAGTCACACGGAATTCTCAACAGCGTCGCAAGACGCTGACCTCTCCGTTGATTCCGTTGCTTCCGTTGATTTGGCCTGCTGTGGCAGCGCCCGTCCCAATGAGATAGGCACGCGCCTTAGTGATGCAAGGAAAAAGTCTCAAATATATAAGTGGCTTATAATCTTTTTTGCAATCTCACCGCTTTTTTGAAAATCTTGGCCCACAACCGCCACCTTGTGATGCCGGTTGAACCGACTCTCTACTTTTCAAATATCGAGTTGCAATTTGGCGGGT
>NZ_CALJXO010000044.1:0-38518 GCF_937988555.1 uncultured Boseongicola sp.
GTCAGCGTGGCCCGGGCAATCGACGTGCGCATAGTGGCGTGCCTCGGTTTCATATTCGACGTGTGCCGTCGAAATGGTGATCCCGCGTGCCTTCTCTTCCGGCGCGCCATCAATCTTGTCATACGCCTGGAAGTCACCGAAGTACTTCGTGATCGCCGCAGTCAGCGTCGTCTTGCCGTGGTCAACGTGACCAATCGTGCCAATGTTAACATGCGGTTTGTTACGTTCAAACTTTGCCTTTGCCATCGCCCTATGTGCCTTTGAATGGGGTCAAATATGGCGGGGCAATTATGGTATCAGCGCAAGAAAATCAAGCGTCAGTTGGTCGCTTCTTCATCCACCATGTTCACAACCGTCGGAGCGGGCGTTGATATGGTAAACGGAACCCGCGCGCGTTCGGGTTTCGCGATGAACCATTCGGGGTTTTCGTTTAGCCAGTCTTCGATCTCGCGGGCCGCGCTTTGTGACAGATTGGCAAGCTGCACGTCTGCCTCGCGCACCAGTCCGGACCCCAGGAATGGTACCATATTTCGGAAACCTTCGCCGACCTGAATGCGTTTCGCTTCCGGGTTCAAGCGTTGCTGCGTGACGTTGTCAAAGACAGAAACGTCTAAAATCATCACCGACTGCGGGGCATAGACAACCGGAATGCCCGGCTGCGCCAGAACAAGTCCGCCCAGAACGATCCCAAGATGATAAAGCCCGTCGCCGTCGTACCGGCGAAGCCGCTTGGCAACCGCGTTTTGCAACTCAGTTTCAAGCGCTTGCTCGCTTAACTCGCGCGAAAACGGACCAAGGACCACGTTGTCGGCAATGGCTATGTTATGGCCAAGGCGGAAGTCACCCAAAGGCTCGGGCGCAAGGCTTAGGTCTTCGGGTTCCGCCGTGCAGGCCGCCAAAATTGCGCCTGCCAGAAGTATCACGATTGCGCGCCGCATGTTTATAAGCCCCTTTGCCACTTTGAAACGGGTTACCGCGCCCGGCACGCCACCGCAAGTTAGTCGCAGATTGCCTTCAACGCCGCCCAGCTTTGATCCGGGATAACCGGACCGGTCACACCCATCGCATCACCCGCCGCGCGAGAGGTCGCGATCCGGTCCCCCAACGCGGGATGTGACATGAAATGGGCAGCGATCCCGGACGCGTCGCCAAATTTGTCCAGCAGCTTTTGAAATAGATCGCCCAGCGCACCGGGGTCGACATTGGCGCGTTGCAAGAGCGTGATTCCATAGGCGTCCGCTGCCGCCTCGGCTTCGCGGCTGTAGTCGGCCTTGATCATCTGTTCGACCAGGAAAAGCACCACAGCCCCGCCCGCAAAATCGCCAAACAGTAGGCCAAGAACACCCAATGATCCCGCCGAGCGCAGGGCAATCCGTATCGGGTCCCGTGCGGCAACATGGCCAATTTCATGCGCAAGAACCGCCGCGATTTCGTCTGGGCTTTCAGCCGCGGAAAGCATGCCTTGGAAGAACACCACTTGGCCGCCAGGCAAGGCGAAAGCATTGACCATCGAGTGGTTCAGCACGCTGACCGTGATCGGATAGGGCAGATCAAGATTGTTGCCGCCTACGGTGTCAAGCATCAGGTCCAATGCCTTCTGTCCCTCCCGCGATTCGCAGAGCTCGACAGGAAAGAAGTCTTCGCCAAGCGCAGTTTGAATTTGCCCAAGCGTGGCGTTTCCAAGCGCCTCTTCGCCGGCGGGCGGCAGGACGCGGGCAAGCTGATCGGCCATGATCGGAACCAGAACAAAAACGATCAGAAAGACCGACGCAATCGCCGCACCCGCCCAGCCGAAAACGCGGGCACGACCCCGCACGGGGGGGGTCTCACCAAGCCGCCAGGCACCTTGTCGAATACGCTGGATCAGTCCGGCATCCTCGACGATGAGACGCGCCAATGCGCGCTCGGTTGTGGTCACGACAAGTCGCCCCTCGTCGGCCTGATCCGGCACCGATCGCAAGCTAACAAGCGGCCAGATCAGCGCATCGCCGTCGGGCAACGTCAGAACAAGTGTCTTCGCGCTTGCGTCGATCACGGTGGCAACACGGCGGATCGCAGCGCTGCGCCCGTCGAACAGGTCGCAATAGATCTCCCGAGCGTCGGACGCCGCCCAGATCATATTGCCGCCCCCAGATCGAGCGCCTCTGCAAAGCCTTCCGCCTCGCGGTGCTCATCGCGGTCGCGTTGGCGGATATCATGAAGGGACTCGCTGCCAATGATCTCAAGCGTTTCGGCATAGTGGCGCCAAATCGGCAGGGTGACAAAGACGTGGCGCAGGGTGGACCAGATTACGAACACAAGAAAATAGATAGCAAAGCCAAAGGCTTGCAGAAAAATCCCAGGACCAGTGAGGCTATCGAGGTCGTCCAGCGAGAACGCCATCCCCTTGGCGGCAAACATCAGGGCGAGGAATATGAAGCTTGCCACGATCCCCGCAATCCCAGTCAGAAAACCGGCCAATCCGTAGCCAAGGACATAGATACCGATGATGCGCGGCGCTCGCGCGGCCGACCGGAAGCCGATGGCACCCGCCGCCTTCGTCGCCGTCAAAACCCGGAAACTGCGCACCGCATACCAGCCCCAGGCGACCACCAGAAGTGGGGCGCTCATAAGGGCAAGACCTAAGGTAAGCTCGGTGTATTCACTGTCCCAATTGGCCCAGACAATGCTTCCACCAATGGCTGCTATTGCCCAAAACGGGATCAGGCCCTTCGCCAGCATCCGCGCGCTTCCGCCTTGCTGGAACTGCCGATCACCGTACCAAGTCCGGTTGATCCGGTATGCCTCAAGCCGATGGGTCATCAGCGGCCAAAGAAGTGTCCCCGACCCAAGTGCCAGTCCCCAATAAATCAGCGCGCGCCACGCATAGCCCCATGCGCCGGGGTCCACGCCAAAGCGAATACCACGCCAGCGCGTGCGGGCAAAAACGTACCGCCGGGCGCGGTAGCGGGCATAAAACCAAAGTGGAATGACGCCTACGAAGGACGCCACATAGGCCGCCGTGTTGCCGTCAAACAGCGTGAAGCTGACGAACATCAGGATCAAATTCACAACCCCGATGTAGAAGGCAAGGATCACCACGGCGATGAAAAACCCAAGCAGCTTTTCCAACGGATCGCCGACGTATTCCAAAGGGCGCGCACCGGGACGGATCGACGACCAATAGTACCGCCGAAGCCGGGTTTTCATCCAGAAGCGATAAAAGCCGAAGGTCAGAACAGACCAAAGCCCCATGACGAAACTCATGGCGAAAATGCGCCCCCGCCGTCCGATGAACTCGGTGGAAAGGTTGGTCGCCGCCATGCCTTACGTGAACCGGTTATCCTGCGGGAAGCCTCGCGGCGCCATACGACCCGCGCCTGCCCGCACGCCGATCCATTCAGCGAGGTCTTCAGCAGAAACCATGCGCGTGCGCCCCGCCGGATCAAGCCAGCTGAGGCCGTCAGACAAGGTAAACGTGCGCGCATCTTTCAATCCGCCGTCTTTGTATTTCTGAAGCCGCACGCCCTTGCCGCGTCCCATTTCTGGCAGGTCCGCCACCGGGAACACCAGCATCTTGCGGTTCTCGCCAACAGCCGAAACGTGATCGCCATCGACGGGCTTGCAGACCAGCGCGCGCACCGCACCCTTGACGTTCAGGACCTGCTTGCCCGCGCGGGTCTGGGCCACGATCTCGTCTTCGGAAACGATAAAGCCGTCGCCTGCGGTCGAGGCGACAAGCAATTTGCGCCCCGGCTGATGGATGAACAAAGATACAATTTCGGCCTCGTTCGGCAGATCGACCATCAGGCGCACCGGCTCGCCCATGCCGCGCCCTCCGGGCAGGCTTGACGCGGACACCGTGTAAAACCGGCCGTTCGAGCCCGCGATTAGCAAACGATCTGTCGTCTCGGCGTGGAACACAAACCGCGTGCCATCCCCGTCTTTGAATTTCAACTCACGGTCCAGATCGATATGGCCAGTCAACGCCCTGATCCAGCCCATCTGGCTGCAAACGACAGTGATCGGCTCGCGGTCGATCATCGCTTCCAATGGCACGTCTGCGACCTCGACCGCCTCAGCAAAAACAGTCCGGCGCGCACCGCCCTCGGAGTCTTTGCCAAAAATCTTCTTCACGTCACGAAGCTGATCGGCAATCTGCCCCCATTGCTGACCTTCATCACTAAGCAAATCTTCCAGCGCGGCACGCTCAACAAGCAAATCATCGTACTCGCGGCGCAACTCCATCTCTTCAAGACGTCGAAGCGCGCGCAACCGCATGTTCAGAATCGCTTCGACCTGAAGCTCGCTAAGCTCACCCTCACCAGCGGGCGGCGAAACATAGTCGGTTTCGTCAATCGCCCGGACGAAATCGCGCGACCAGTCTTCGCGCATCATCGCCGCTTTTGGATCGTCGTCGTAGCGGATAATGTCGATCACGCGGTCCAGATTGAGGAACGCCGTAATGAAGCCTTCCAGCACTTCCAGACGGTGGTCGATCTTGGCAAGGCGATGCTCGGACCGGCGGACTAACACATCGCGGCGATGCTCCATAAAGGCGCGCAGCACCTCTTTCAGCGAGCAGACTTTCGGCGTCACACCGTCGATCAATACGTTCATATTCAGGCTAAACCGCGTTTCGAGATCCGAGTTGCGGTACAACATATTCATCAGAACTTCGGCGTCGACATTGCGCGACTTCGGCTCAAGCACGATGCGGATGTCTTCGGTGCTTTCGTCGCGCACATCAGCAAGGATCGGCACTTTTTTGGTTTGAATGACCTCGGCCAGCTTCTCGATCAGGCGGCTTTTTTGTACCTGATACGGAATTTCGGTGACCACGACCTGCCACTGCCCCCGACCAAGGTCTTCGACCTCCCATTTGGCGCGCACACGAAAGCCACCGCGCCCGGTACGATAGGCCTCAAAAATCGAAGCCGTCGGCTCGACGATGATGCCACCGGTCGGGAAATCGGGACCGCTTATCATTTCGATCAGGGTGTCGTCCCGTACCAGTTCGCTGTTCTGTTTCTTCGCCAAATGGATGCAAGCGTCGCAAAGTTCACCAAGGTTATGGGGCGGAATATTCGTCGCCATGCCGACCGCGATCCCGGACGAGCCATTGGCCAGAAGGTTGGGGAACGTCGCGGGCAAAACGACGGGTTCTTCCAATGTGCCTTCATAGTTCGGACGATAGTCGACCGCGTTTTCGGTCAGGCCTTCCATCAAGGCTTCGGCGGCCACGGTCAGACGCGCTTCGGTGTATCTTTCGGCCGCTGGATTGTCGCCGTCAATGTTGCCGAAGTTGCCCTGCCCATCAACCAGCGGGTAACGAACGTTAAAATCCTGCGCCAATCGCGCCATCGCGTCGTAAATCGCCTGATTGCCGTGCGGATGGTAGTTTCCCATCACGTCACCGGTGATCTTTGCGGACTTTCTAAAGCCGCCGGTCGGCGACAACCGAAGCTCGCGCATGGCGTACAGAATACGCCGGTGAACGGGCTTCAACCCGTCCCGGGCATCCGGCAAGGCCCGGTGCATGATCGTCGACAAAGCATAGGTCAGATACCGGTCACCGATGGCGCGACGCAGTGGTTCAGCCACAAGCCTAGGGTCGATATTGGGGGTATCAGTGTCATTCGCCATATACGGTGTGTAGCGATGCAGGATTCTAGCGGCAAGGCGCGAACGCAGTGATTTCGCCGGAATTCACGGGCTTGCAATACGCAACACATCGTAGCAAACGCGCTTGATGACGTCGGCTTTGAAATCCATCCTTATTACTGGTGCGGCAAGTGGCATCGGTTTTGACGCAGCGCAAACCCTTCAATCCAAGGGCTGGCGTGTTTTCGCATCCTGCCGACAAAAGGCCGATGCCGAGCGGCTTATGGCTAATGGGTTTCCTGACGCCATTCATCTTGATTACGAAGATCCCGACAGCATCACCGCGGCCGTTAACCACGTTTTGACGTCCACCGGAGGGTCACTGGATGCGCTTTTTAATAATGGCGCCTACGCCATTCCCGGCCCGATTGAAGACCTGTCCCGCGCAGCCATGACGGCAAGTCTCAATGCGAATTTCCTTGGCTGGCACGATCTGACGGTTCAGCTTTTGCCCGCGATGCGAGCGCAGGGACATGGGCGTATTGTAAACTGTTCGTCAGTGCTTGGCTTGGTCGCGACGCCCTATCGCGGCGCCTACTGCGCGTCGAAGTTTGCTGTTGAAGCCTGGTCAGACGCGCTGCGCATGGAAATGGTGGACGCAGGCATCTTTGTTTCGCTGATCGAACCCGGCCCTATTGTCACCAAATTTCGTGCGAACGCCGTCAAGCGCTTTGAGCAATGGGTCGATTGGGAAAACTCGCTCCGTGTCGAGGAATACCGGACTGGCCTTCTCGACAGGGTTTACAAAGGCTCGGGAAACAGCCCGTTCAGCAAGCCAGCCTCGGCCGTGACCGCCAAAGTGATCCACGCCATCGAAAGTCCGCGCCCCAAAGCCCGATATTTCGTGACCGTTCCGACGTATGGCGCAGACGTTTTGCGTCGCCTTCTGCCAACATCGCTTTTAGATCAGGTGATGAAGCGCGGCTGACGGTCGCGTTCGCCCCGCCGCAGACATGCGCTAAAAGACAGTTCAAGCAACCGAGGTTCCCATGTTAGAAGACCCACTTTTCGTCGTCGTCGTGATCGCAGTTCTGATCGTATTAGGGGTTCTACTGACCGGAATAGGTGGGTTCGCCAAGGGCGGAGACTTTAACCGAAAACACGCCAACCGCATCATGCGCTATCGCATCTACGCTCAGGCGGTCGCGATCGCGTTAATCTTGATTTATGTGCTCGTAGAGCGTTCCGGGGGATAGAAAATGGTCGTTCTAAACAAGATTTATACAAAAACTGGCGACGCTGGCGAGACCGCGCTTGGCAATGGCGCGCGCGTGGCAAAACACGCCGTCCGCGTCACGGCCTACGGCACTGTCGACGAATTGAACGCAACAGTTGGCATGGCCCGCCTTCAGGCAGCCGACGAAATAGATCATCTTTTATCATTGATTCAAAACGACCTTTTCGACCTTGGCGCGGACCTTTGTCGTCCTGATATGGAAATGGACGGCGAAGCAGGTTACCCGGTTCTGCGTATGGTTTCGTCGCAAACCGATCGCCTGGAAGGCGAGATTGACGCCATGATAAAGCGGCTTGAGCCATTGAGATCGTTCATTCTTCCCGCAGGCTCTGCGCTTTCAACACAACTTCATTTTTGTCGGACGGTGGCGCGCCGCGCCGAACGTTTGACGGTAGAATTGGCCACAATGGAAGCCGTAAATGACGCAGCGGTAACTTACCTTAACCGTTTGTCCGATTGGTTCTTCGTGGCCGCCCGCATTGCAAATGACGAAGGCCGCGCCGACGTGCTTTGGGTCCCGGGCGCGAACCGTTAAGCGGCAGGCTCCCACAATTCGACCGGGTTCCCCTCGGGATCGTGAATGCGCGCGAAGCGACCGACGCCTTCCATCGCGTCTTCATGGCTGGCGTTGATCCCGGCCACCTTCAGTTGTGCCAGCATCGCATCCAGATCAGCGACACGGAAATTAAATCATAAAAGCCCGATCTTCCGGGATATAATGCGTGTCCACGGTGAAAAGTGAAAAACCGTTACCCCAGCATCACTGACCCACGGCGGCGTTGTCATATCCTTTGGCGCGGGGTTAATGCCAAGGTGCGTCTCGTACCATTTCGCCAATGCGCCCGGATCCTTCGCCCGAAAGAACACGGCGCCAATTCCGGTAACCTTTTCCATTCCAAATTTCCCTAGATTCTTAAAATTCTTTCGAATGATCGTACTGGGTGCCGAAAACGCGGCGTCGTCAGGCCGAAACGCGTCGATTTTGCACTGTTTTCTGTCTGCTGCCTTCGCTACACCGACTGAGAAATCATCGGGTCTGACCCCGAACGCAAGGGAGTTAACGCAAATGAAGGTGTTGGTACCTGTCAAACGCGTCATCGATTACAACGTGAAAGTTCGTGTCAAAGCGGACGGATCGGGAGTCGATCTGGCGAATGTTAAAATGTCGATGAACCCGTTTGACGAGATTGCTGTCGAACAGGCTATTCGGATGAAAGAGGCCGGTCAGGCCGATGAAGTGATCGCGGTTTCGATCGGCGTGAAGCAAAGCCAGGAAACCCTGCGCACCGCTCTGGCCATGGGCGCGGATCGTGCGATCCTAATAATCGCGACGGATGACGTCCAAATGGACATAGAACCGCTCGCCGTTGCCAAGCTTTTGAAAGCCGTGTGTGACGAAGAACAGCCGGGCGTTGTTCTTTGCGGCAAACAGGCGATTGACAACGACATGAACGCAACCGGACAGATGCTTGCGGCATTGACCGGTTGGGCGCAGGCGACATTCGCCTCCGAGGTCGAGATCAACGGCGACAGCGCGACAGTGACGCGCGAAGTAGATGGCGGTTTGCAGACGATTAAAGTCAAAATGCCGGCAATTATTTCGGTCGACTTGCGTCTGAACGAACCGCGCTATGCATCATTGCCGAACATCATGAAGGCAAAGAGAAAACCGATGGACGAAAAGACACCGGCCGACTACGGCGTCGATGTTAGCCCGAGACTTCAGATCGTTGCCACCAGTGAGCCGGACACGCGCAAGGCAGGCGAGATCGTTGGTTCAGTTGATGAACTTGTTGCAAAACTTAAAGAAGTGGGGGCCCTTTCATGAGCGTTCTTCTTTTGGCCGAAGTTAACAACGGCGAGCTATCTTTGGACGCCACCTCCAAGGCTGTGACGGCCGCGAAACTGATGGGCGATGTCACCATATTGTGCGCGGGGGCCTCGGCCTCGGCAGCGGGTGCGGAAGCCGCAACCATTGACGGCGTGTCCAAAGTATTGGTCGCCGAAGATGCGTCGCTTGGCCATCGCCTTGCGGAACCGACGGCGGCATTGATCGTGTCCTTGGCAGGCGACTACAGCCACATCGTCGCACCTGCGACGACAGACGCAAAAAACGTGCTTCCACGGGTTGCAGCTTTGCTTGATGTGATGGTGATCACGGATATCTCGGGCGTCGTCGACGCAGAGACCTTCGAGCGTCCAATTTATGCCGGTAACGCGATCCAGACCGTTAAATCGCTCGATGAAATCAAGGTTGTGTCGATCCGCGTTTCGTCCTTTGACGGGGCCGCGGGGGGGGGCAATGCTTCGGTTGAAACCATCGGCGCCGTTGAAAATCCTGGCCTGTCCGAATGGGTTGAAGACAAGGTCGCAGAAAACGATCGTCCCGAGCTGACATCAGCGGGCGTTGTAGTATCCGGCGGACGCGGTGTTGGGTCGAAAGAAGACTTTGCACTGATCGAAAGCCTTGCAGACAAGCTTGGCGCCGCCGTTGGTGCCTCGCGCGCTGCGGTGGACTCGGGCTATGCGCCCAACGATTGGCAAGTCGGTCAGACCGGCAAGGTTGTGGCCCCTGATCTTTATGTTGCCGTCGGCATTTCCGGCGCAATTCAGCACCTTGCGGGCATGAAAGACAGCAAGATCATCGTCGCAATCAACAAGGACGAGGAAGCCCCGATCTTTCAGGTGGCCGATTACGGTCTTGTGGCTGATCTGTTTACGGCTGTGCCAGAGCTGCTTGAAAAGCTCTGATCGCGAACCCATCGGTTAAGAAGCGCGCCGGCGACTGTCGGCGCGTTTTTGTTTCTGCGGCTGCACAATGACACCCGCCAAGGCTGTTGCGACCTGACTGTGGTATAAAGAAGGAGCAAGTATCGCTTCTGCCGCCTGGCGTTCATGGACTAGAAACGCTTTGCCGACTATGCCTTCGCAACGGGCAAAATCATCCCGCCATCACTTCAATGACCCCTGCGGAATTGTGCGACACAGTCTCTATCATTTCACGATCCACAAAGTGCGGATCAAGCGGATTGCCCAAGCAAGGGGTCCTCGGGTCGGCGTTCTGCCGTCCAAAGAAGCGCTGTGTCGCCTGAAATCGACTTCACGATCATCTTCAGCCGGCTGACCCAGGCGATTTTTAGTTCCGATACCACCGGTTGCAAGGCCGATTGAGCGGTGTCTGCCAGCGCGCCAAGGAGATGGCCGGTGACGTGGGAAACGGCGAAGTCCACACTAGGAAACAACCGCTGAACGGTGACAGAGGCCGACACGAACCTATCGTTTTGGCGCGGATGCACAGAGTAGAAGCGATTGGGCATATTTTGCGCATCCAGAATTTGCACCAGTGTCATCCGCGCGTTCGATGTCGCCGGCAAAATGTCGGGACTATCCGCAGTAGCGGTCAATCCGGCTTGCATTACCCCAAGATTGACCACGGCTTCCCCAATCTGCGCTTCAAGCGCGTCAACAAAAAGAACCTCGCCGTATTTTCCATACGTCTGACCGCTACCAATGTCAGCGATGTAGCTCCCATTAAGCGGCCATTTTGGCCCACGAAACATGACGCGCGACGCGCCATAACGGCACAGATCATAATCTAACGCTGAATCCGGTACTTCGATCAGTGTTACAAGTTCCGTTCTCCGACATTCCCGCGAATCAACATCTCCGATCGGCATTGATATTTGCCTAATCCGCCCGTTTCTGAGCTGCCGCGACGCCAAGCCCACTTGCACCCAGAACGGGCCTAAGCCTATTGTCCGGGCGAGATCTGGAAGGGTTTGGCATGGATATCAAAACGGTTGGCATCGTCGGAGCGGGGCAGATGGGCAATGGCATTGCCCATGTGTTTGCGGTTTCCGGATTTGACGTTTTGATGACTGACGTCAGCCGCGACGCGCTGGATGCGGCGATAAACCTTATCGAAGGCAATCTGGATCGTCAGGTCAGCCGCGAAAAAATCAGCCAGTCCGAACGAGACGCAGCGATGGGGCGGATCAAGACCACGCTGACCCTCAGCGATCTGGGTCAAACCGACCTTGTTATCGAAGCGGCAACCGAACGCGAAACCGTCAAAGTCGCGATCTTTGAGGACCTTGTCCCGCACCTGAAGCCAGAAACGATCCTGACATCCAACACGTCGTCAATTTCGATCACCCGGCTGGCAAGCCGCACGGACCGCCCAGAGAAATTCATGGGGTTCCACTTTATGAACCCGGTGCCGGTGATGCAGCTTGTCGAGCTGATCCGCGGCATAGCGACCGACGAGGCGACCTTTAAATCCTGCCTCGCTGTGGTTGAGAAAATCGGAAAAACGGCCTCAACCTCGGAAGATTTCCCCGCGTTTATCGTGAACCGCATCCTGATGCCGATGATCAACGAAGCGGTCTATACACTGTACGAAGGCGTCGGATCAGTGTCATCCATCGATAGCGCGATGAAACTTGGCACCAACCACCCGATGGGTCCGCTAGAACTTGCCGATTTCATCGGTCTTGATACCTGCCTGGCGATCATGAACGTGCTGCACGAGGGGTTGGCCGATACCAAATACCGGCCCTGCCCGCTTTTGACGAAGTACGTGGAAGCCGGGTGGCTTGGGCGCAAAACCGATCGTGGGTTCTATGATTACCGCGGCGAGACGCCCGTTCCCACGCGCTAAACCCGCATGCTGAACCGCGCGGGACTTTTACATGTCCTCGCCGAAACGATCCGCAACAAGCGCTTCAATCGCATCGGCAAGCTCTTCAGCCGCGTCGCCTCGCGTCACGACGTCTATCTGCGTGCCCTTCGAGGCCGCCAGCATTAACAACCCCATAATCGAGTCGCCCGCCGCTGAAAGCCCGTCTTTGGACACTTCGGCTTCGGCTGCATAGTCCTCGACCAGTTCGGCAAGCTTGGCCGACGCCCGCGCGTGCAGGCCCTTTTCGTTGACGATGGTCAGTGTTTTGGTCGCTGTGTCAGCCATGCGCGCCTCTATCCGTCAAATGCGTCGATGTATTTACGGCCCGCCTCAAGCGAAACACGCACGGCAACTGCCACGGATTTGTGCCGTGACTTTGCAAGTTTGATCAGCATCGGAAGGTTCGCGCCGTAGATGATTTTGCGGTCATTTGGGCTGCAGGCGCGCAATGACAAATTCGACGGTGACCCGCCAAACATATCCGTCACAACCACGACTCCGTTGCCGGTGTCGACGCTGTCGGCTGCCGCACAAATCTCGGCCTGTTTCTTTTTGCGATCATGGTCTGGTGCAATCGAGATCGCGCGCATGCCAGATTGCTTGCCGACAACGTGTTCGACCGCCGATAGATATTCCTGCGCCAGACCGCCGTGTGCGACGATGACAATCCCGATCACGTCTGCATCCCCATTTCCGCAGCCGGCCCCCCGAGCAGGCCACGCCGCTCAAGCTCCCGGTGACGAGTTGACACCTGCCACCCCGCCGCCGCAAGGGCCTTCGCCGCTTTTTCCGCAAGCGCAACAGAACGGTGTTGCCCGCCAGTACAGCCAAAAGCCAGCGTCAAAGACGTCTTGCCCTCGTCTTTGAAGGCAGGCAGCAGCGATTGGGTCAGATCAATGGTGCGCGCGAAGAAATCGGCAAACCTTGGGTCGCTAGCAACAAAAGTCTGCACGGCCGGCGAACGACCGTCCAAATCCCGCAGGGTTTCCTCCCAATGTGGGTTTGCCAGAAACCGCACATCAAGAACCATATCCGCCCCGCGAGGCAACCCGCGTTTGTAGGAAAAGCTTTCCACAGAAATCGATAGTTTGACGCTTGCTGCGGTACCGAATTTCTCACCTATTTCGGCCTTCAGATCGTGTACCGTCAGTTCCGACGTTTCAATCAGCCGATCGGCGCGCGCGCGGACGGACACCAGTAATTCCATCTCGCGTGCAATGCCGATATCAGGGGTTTCGGATGGCGCAAGCGGGTGGCGCCGCCGCGTTTCCGAATAGCGTCGTATCAGAACGTCCGTCCGGCAATCCAAATATAGCAATTCAGCCGACGTATCCGGATCAGCGGCAAGGTTGTCCAAAAGCGCCACCATCGCATCGGTTGAAAAGTCCCGATTGCGCACATCAATACCCAACGCAAGTGGCGCGCTGCGGGCTGGTCCGTCCAAAAGTCGCTCAACAAGACTAAGTGGTAGGTTGTCGATCGCCTCGAACCCCAGATCCTCAAGCGCATTGATCGCCGTTGACCGACCGGCGCCGGACGCACCCGTGACCAGGACGACGCGCGCCGGCTCAACCGATTTTTGAGATGGCTGGTCGTTCATGGCGCCACGCGCCCTCCATTCAACAGAGCGTAGAGCATAGCGGGGAATGCCGGGCTCTCAACCTTTCTGAGAAGAGGCAACGTAACGTCGGCGATCACGGTGTCGTGGGTTTCCGGCAAGCGGGCCGTTTCGACCTCGTCCAAAGTGACGGCATAGACGGCCATCGCCGGACGATGATCCACGCGTATCAGACCGACACCGCGCGCTTCGATCATGCCCTGCAGGTCGGCCGGCGCCGTCATTCTCAGGCCACCGTTCAGGTCGGGCGTTGCAATGACACGATCATCGGCGACGAGCGTCGCCCCCAACGCCATCAACTGCAGCGCAAGTGAGGATTTCCCGGACCCCGAAGCCCCAAGGATCAAAAGTCCGGTCGTCCCGAACGCAACGGCCGATGCATGGATATTGACCGGCCCCTTCGGTGTCGCGGCCATTTCAGGGCCCTAGACCGGAAGGCCGACGACGAAGCGCGCGCCCAAAGGCTCGGACGTGACATCAGCGTCGGTGGGGCGAATGTTTTCGGCCCAGATCACGCCACCATGCGCTTCGACGATTTGTTTGGAAATCGCCAGACCAAGGCCCGAGTTATTGCCGAAGTGGTCAACGGGCCGCTCGGTGTAGAAGCGGTTGAAAATTTTGGTAAGCGCCTGCTCAGGGATGCCGGGGCCAGTGTCTTCGACCACAACCAACACGCGGTTTTCGCGCTTGCGCACCCAGACGCGGATCGCATCGCCATCCTCGCAGAAGGAAATTGCGTTCGATATCAGGTTCACAAAGACCTGCGCCAGACGGCTTTCAAGGCCATCTACAACAATCTCTTCCGACGGCATGTCGGTGATGAATTCGACTCCCTTTTCGCGCGCATCATTGCCAAGAAAATCGCCGATATTGCCGATCATATGCAACAGGTCGAACGGCTCTTCGTCCTCTTTGACCAGCTCACTGTCCAGCCGCGATGCGTTCGAGATATCGGTGACAAGGCGATCCAGTCGGATCGTGTCGTGTTCGATCACGTCCATCAGCTTTATCTTGTGGTCTTCGCGCTTGGACACCCGCAGGGACGTCACTGCAGACCTAAGCGAGGCCAGTGGGTTTTTGATCTCATGGGCGACGTCGGCCGCAAATTGTTCATTGGCATCGATCCGGTCGTAAAGGGCGGCAACCATGCCGCGCAAAGCGCCGGACAGACGGCCAATCTCATCAGGTCGCGCAGTCAAATCGGGAATACGGACACGATTCGGGCTAAAGCGGCGCGCGTTCTTTTCGCGCCCGATCTCGGCTGCCGCGGCAAGGTCTGAAAGCGGGTTTGCAATGGTCGAGGCAAGCACAAGGCTCAGGCCGATTGACACCAGAATAGCGATGACAAACATCTGCAAGACCTGCTCGCGTTCCGAGCGGACAAGGTGGTCAATCTCGCCTGCTGCACTGGCAATTGCGACGGCACCAACGGGGGTGACGCCCTGCATGATGGGTGTGGCGACGGTAAAAATTGTGTTGCCGAAAGCATCCGTGCGGGACTGCACTTCTGTGCCGCCCCGAAGCGCCGCTGTCACCAGCGCCGCCACCAAATCTTCGCTGCCAGTTTCAACGGCGGGACCGTCGTTTTCCTTACCAAAGACACCCGAAATGCCTGCCCAGATACCGTCCAGGAAATCGGTGATAACCGTGGATCGATCCTCACCTTCTAGACTGGCGACAGGGCTTGGTCGACGCTCCTGGCCGACCGTGGTCGCCACAAGGCTCCCGCCGTTGTCATAGACAAAAATCTCGACTGCAGTCGGAATTTCCAGCGCCGCAAGGGTACCGGCAATATCCAGACCATCGCCGGTCGAAAGGCTGACAGGGGCGTTTTCAGGCAGTTGTGCCTCGAAGAACCCCGAGATCAGTTCAGCCTCGATCACAATCCCACGCTCGCGCTGGATAACCAGACTGTCGCGGAACGGATTGAGAAATAAAACCCCCGCCACAAGGACGAGGATTGCCAGAAGATTGAACGTAATGATTTTACGCGCCAGCGGCGACCGGTTCATGGCAACTACGCCACGCCGGTCCCGTTTGGCCCGTGCCTCGCTTTCCGCCGCAGCGTCAGGACCAATCCAGTCCTCGCCCAAAACGACGTCGGCGTATTTGGCTGGCTTTGCGCCCACCACATTCACCCCCGACGCGAACATTTACTCTTCGTTATATCGGTAACCGATTCCGTAGAGCGTTTCGATTGCCGAAAATTCATCATCAACCATGCGCATTTTCTTACGCAGGCGTTTGATATGGCTGTCGATCGTCCGGTCATCAACGTAAACCTGATCGTCATAAGCAACATCCATCAACTGATCGCGGCTTTTGACAAAACCAGGCCGTTGGGCCAGCGCCTGCAAAAGCAGGAATTCTGTCACCGTCAGCGACACGTCGCGGGTTTTCCACGTCACAGAATGGCGCAGCGGGTCCATGCGGAGCTCGCCGCGCGTCATGACCTGCGCCTGATCGACTTCACCACCTTCAGCGTCGCCAGCAATCACTTCCTGACGGCGCAAAAGCGCGCGAATACGTTCGACCAGAAGACGCTGTGAGAACGGCTTCTTGACGTAATCATCCGCCCCCATACGCAGACCAAGAACTTCGTCGATCTCATCATCTTTGGAGGTCAGGAAAATAACCGGCATCGCAGATTTCTGACGGACCCGCTGAAGCAGATCCATGCCATCCATCCGCGGCATCTTGATATCGAAGACCGCCATATCTGGCAGCTTCTTGTTAAAAGCATCGAGGGCGGCTTGCCCGTCATTGTACGTCTCGACTTCGAAACCTTCGGCTTCGAGTGTCATGGAGACAGACGTCAAAATATTCCTGTCGTCGTCGACCAGCGCGATTCTGGACATTTGTGATTTCCTTTTGCTGCTCTTTGGCGCCTTATGAATGGCGCATTCTGTCGTGTCTTTTTCTAGGCATACTCGTGTCTGCTTTGCGGTAATTCAACAATAATGTGCGAATCATGGGTATTCGCCACGTTAGAAGAACGTTGTTTTAGTTAGATTCGGCTAATCCGCCACAGGTTGGGCCGGATTTCGCGTAAATCACGAGCGGCTCCGACGCATGTTGGCGCTAAACCCGCCCGTCTGATGGTTTGGTGGCGCTAACTGTGCGGATGCGTCCTGTTCAAGGCCAAAACCGACTGCCTATAAGGGCGTTAACACCACCGATCATGTGCTTCGGGCGGCAGCCCGGACCATGCGCACTACCGGGAAAGGGAGCGACGGGGTATGACACAAGGCCGGGTGAACACCAATCACACGCTTGAAACACAAGGCATTTCGGGTCTGGGCGAGGTTTATTACAACCTCATGGAGCCTGACATCATTGCCGAAGCACTGCGCCGCAAGGAAGGCGCACTGGGGCAAGGCGGCACGTTTTTGGTCTCGACCGGTAAATTCACAGGCCGGTCCCCCAATGACAAACACGTCGTGCGCACGCCGTCCGTGGAAGACACCGTCTGGTGGGACAACAACAAGCCGATGTCGCCGGAAGGCTTTGAGCGTCTTTACACCGATATGATGGCACACATGGCTGGGCGTGACTATTTTGTCCAAGACCTGTTTGGCGGAGCAGACCCGGCGCATCGATTGGACGTACGCGTTGTGACAGAACTTGCCTGGCACTCGCTGTTCATCCGCCACATGCTGCGCCGTCCCGACCGCGAAGAGCTGGACAGCTTTGTGCCAGAATTCACTGTGATCAACTCGCCGTCATTCCGCGCCGACCCAAAGCGCCACAATTGCCGGTCGGAAACCGTCATAGCGATGAACTTTGACCGTAGGCTAATCCTGATCGGCGGCACGGAATACGCGGGCGAGAACAAGAAGTCGGTGTTCACGCTGCTGAACTACCTTCTGCCCGAAAAAGGCATCATGCCGATGCATTGTTCGGCCAATCACGCCCCCGGCAATCCAGTCGATACGGCTGTCTTCTTCGGTCTGTCCGGCACTGGTAAGACAACGCTGTCCGCCGATCCAGAGCGCGTTCTCATTGGCGACGACGAACACGGCTGGTCGGATCGCGGCACGTTCAACTTTGAGGGCGGCTGTTACGCCAAGACGATCAACCTTAGCCGCGATGCCGAGCCCGAGATTTACGACACCACCACTAAATTCGGTACGGTGATCGAGAACATGGTCTATGATCCCGAAACCAAGGAACTGGATTTCCAGGACGATAGCCTGACCGCAAATATCCGCTGCGCCTATCCGCTGGAGTATATCTCGAACGCCTCAAAGACTGGGATTGGCGGACATCCCAAGAACATCATTATGCTGACTTGCGACGCCTTTGGCGTGCTGCCGCCGATTGCGCGGCTGACACCGGCGCAGGCAATGTATCACTTCTTGTCTGGTTTCACCGCAAAAGTGGCCGGGACCGAGCGGGGCGTGACTGAGCCTCAGCCGACGTTCTCGACATGCTTTGGCGCGCCGTTCATGCCGCGCCGTCCCGAAGTCTATGGCGCGTTGTTGCGCGACAAGATCGCAACGCACGGCGCGACGTGCTGGCTGGTCAACACTGGCTGGACAGGCGGCGCTTATGGCACAGGAAGCCGGATGCCGATCAAGGCGACCCGCGCGCTTTTGACGTCTGCTTTGGACGGGTCTTTGGAAGATGCCGAGTACCGCAAGGACAAGTATTTCGGGTTCGAGGTGCCGACCCATGTGAAGGCCTCCGCCGTGCCGGACATCCTGCTTGATCCGCGCCGGACGTGGGACGATGGCGAGGCTTATGACCGTCAGGCGGCCAAGCTGGTTGCGATGTTTTCCGAGAACTTTGGTCAGTACGAAAGCCACATTGACGACGATGTGAAGGCCGTGGCAATCGGGTGATATGGTAGTCCACCGGCTTTTTAAACGGAGGACCTGCTGGAGGTATTTTTGAAAGAGTGAAGACTCGCGGGCGTCGCCTAGCCCATCAGCCCGCGACGGATCAGGTTCAGCCCAGCCACGACCAGCACCAGAAGCGTCATTTTCCGGAACTTGTCCTGATCCAGGCGATCCTGCACGACAAACCCAAGCGCCAGCCCGACAAGGGCGGGCAAAAGCAGCACTGTTGACAGCGTCACCGACGGTGCGGTCAGCACGCCGGTTCTCATATGTGCCAGAACCAGCATGATCGCGCCTGCACTATAGACCACACCCTGCACACGCATTTGTTCGCCCTTTGGGGTCTCAAGCGCTGTAAGGTACAAAACCGTCGGCGGGCCCCAGATACCTGAAATTCCGCCGAGGAACCCCGAAAAGGCCCCGACGCTAAGTTCAACGGGTCTTCGGTTTCTTGCATCAATCCGGGGTCGCCAGCCGACGAGCTGGATAATCGCAAAAGTTGTGACCGGCACGCCAAGGATCAAGAACAGCACCGACGCGGGCAAAACCGTCACAAGTTGTGCGCTTGCCGCGATGAACCCAAGCAGCATCAACAAAAACCGCCAATGGATGCGTGCCGAAGCGAGCGCGGCCACCGGGCCGTTTCGCAGAGACTGCCAAAGGTTGGCCACCACCGCAGGCACGATAAGTCCGGCCAAAGCGACGTCCGGCGGAAGAAACGATGCCAGCCCCGAGATCATAATCATCGGCAAAGCGAACCCAACCGTGCCTTTTACGAAGCCCGCAAACAGCGCCAACGCAACGGACGCAATCATAAGCGTCGGACCAAGGCTTTGGATCAGATCGAGGTTCATAAGGTGCCGTCTAGTCCGCGCCCTGCTCGATGGAAAGGACCGCGGCCACGCCGGTCTCGGTTAACGCGTAAATGCCGCGCTCTACCACATCGAACCAGCCGTAGTGGTTGTCCCGCATCATCCGCGTTGCTTCCCGCACCCCCGTCGCACCTGCCACCACCGCCCCCTTGGATGCGCCTGCCTGGGCCAGATACGCCGCGCAAGCCTGAACATCCTGGCGATACGCCGTCACCAGCCCAGCGTTCCGCGCAGCGCCCCCGATATTCGGATCCCCGATGCGCCGCGAAAACTCGCGCAAAAGCCGCGCTTTCTTCCCCTTGATCTTTCGGGGCTGAAACGACGCCGGGTCACATTGTACTTCGACCAACCCGTCCTTCAGGCGAACCGTTATCAGGCCAAGCCCAAGACGGCGGCACAGCTTTTTCATGTTCTTCAAGGCGCCCTGAAACGGCTTGCCCGGTTTACGGGGCACGGCGATGTACACCAGATCAGTGATCATTTGCCGGTCAATCGCCTGATGCACCAGCGTCAGAGAAAACCCGACCTTGAGTTCAACAATCAACGGCGGATCTCCCGCACGGTAAGCCACAACATCGGCCGCCCCGATCTCGGCTTTGACCTCCCAGCCCTGACCTTCGAGAAACGCCTTGATCGGCGGATAAAGCTCGGTTTCGCGCAAAAGATCTGTCCCTGTTCCGCTTTGCGCCGAGACTGCCCCAAATCCCCGCAGCGCTTCAAGCGCTACAAGGAATTTCGAAGTTTTCGCCACGCATGGCACGAGGGCGCGTCAGCACATTTAGCCCAGGTCAGATTTTCAGGCCAGCGCGTTCTTTGACACTGGCCTCCCTTTTCCGATGCCCCATTCACACAACCTTCCGACAGATGCGTCAAAACCAAGCACATGCACCCCCGTGACATCCCCCTGCCCCCTGTTATAACGCGCCCAAATCACCTAAGCCCAAACGGAATATCATCCCATGACGATCCAAGTTTTTGGCCACAAATCCCCCGACACAGACTCCACCGGCTCGCCGATCATCTGGGCCTGGTACCTTTCGGAATGCCGCGACACCCCCGCCAAGGCCCGCCTTCTGGGCGAGCCGAACACCGAAGCACTCTTCGTGCTGCGCCGCTGGCAATTGGACCAGCCCGAACTGCTGGAAGACGTCACGGCGAACGACGAGGTTGTCATCGTTGACACAAACAACGTCGCCGAACTGCCAGCGTCAATCAACGACGCCCGCGTGATCGAGGTTATCGACCACCACATGCTGCAGGGCGGGCTAAAAACGAGGGGGCCGATCAACATCACAGTGCGCCCAGTCGCCTGCACCGCCACGATCATGTACGATCTGATGGGCGCGGACGCCAACAAAATGCCACGCCCTATCAAGGGTGCGATGCTGTCTTGCATCTTGTCCGACACGCTGGAATTTCGATCCCCGACGACAACGGACGTTGACCGCAGGCTGGCAGAAAAACTGGCCGCCGAACTTGGCATCGACATGCGCGACTATGCCGCCGAGATGTTCGCCGCGAAGTCCGACGTGTCGTCTTATTCCGACAGCGCGTTGTTGAGGATGGACAGTAAACCCTACGAGATTGATGGGGTGAAATTTCGCGTGTCGGTTCTGGAAACCACATCCCCTGGCACCGTTCTGGCACGCAAGGACGGGTTGATGGAAGACCTTGTCGCGGTCGCCGAAGAAGACGGCGTTGATCACGTTTTGTTCTTCCTCATAGACATCCTCGGTCAAGAGGCCCTGATGTTTATTCAAAATGATACTGTGCGGTCGATTGCCGAGAAAAGCTTCGGCGTCTCGGCGCCCGGCAACATGGTTGCCCTGCCCGGCATCATCAGCCGCAAAAAGCAGATCATCCCTGCCCTGAAAGTCTGAGCGAAAATGAGTATCCCTATCGTCGCCAATCTTGCCGAGATCTCGGACAATTATGACGCGGTCTTTTGTGACCTTTGGGGGTGCCTCCACAACGGCGTCGAACCCTTCCCCGAGGCCGTCAAAGCGTTGCGCGCATACCGCAAACGCGGCGGCAAGGTCGTCCTTCTGACCAATGCGCCGCGCCCTCGCGCTTCGGTCGAAAAGCAGCTGGAACTGATCGGCGTGGCCCGCGATTGCTGGGACGTAATCGCAACCAGCGGCGATAGCGCGCGCTCTGCGATGTTCCGCGGTGCTGTGGGCGAGAAGGTCTGGTTCATGGGCCAGGACTACGATCTCACCTTTTTCGAGCCGATCCACCTTGTCGATGACCCGATCCAGATCACCCGCGTTCCCTTGGAAGAGGCCACCGGCATCGCCTGTCTCGGCCCCTTTGACTCGAATGCCGACCCGGCAGTGAACCGGCCCGAATTTCTCTATGCCAAGCAGAAGGGTTTGAAGCTGCTGTGTGCCAACCCCGACATTGTTGTGGATCGTGGCGACAGCCGCGAATGGTGTGCGGGCGCACTGGCCAAGTTGTACACGGAAATGGGCGGCGAGAGCCTCTATTTCGGCAAACCCCATCCGCCGGTCTATGACCTTGCGCGCCGCCGTCTGACGGGACTTGGCGCCGAAATCCCTGACAGCCGCATCCTTGCGATCGGCGACGGGATCATCACCGATATCAAGGGGGCGCTTGGTGAAGGCATCGACAGCCTGTTCATCACGGGCGGGCTTGCCTTGGTCGAGACCTTGACCGTTGATCAGCCAGACCAGAAGGCGATGGATGATTTTGCCGCCAGTCAGCAGATCACGCCGACCTATGCAGTTGGATTTTTACGATAAAACTTTGCTCCCGAATGGCGATTTATGCTATTTCCTGAGGAAACCCGCGGGATTTACGATGTTGGCGAAAACGGCGGTTTGTCGGTGCGAACGTTGCGTTAGGTTTCGCGCAAGACTTCGGCAAAGGCTCCGCCGAAGCGTTCTGCAAGACGTTCGCCAAGAAGACGCTCGATATTATCGGCACGGTCCGCACCAAGCGCCGCAACCTTCGCAAGAAGAGACGCAGAACACGCCATCGGTTTGCCGGTTCCGTCTTCACCGCGCGCCAGATCCGCTTGTACAGCCAAAAGCCGGTCATAGGTTTCACCCGCCACACGACCCGCGAGTTTGCGACGCATCGGATGCGAAGGCGTCTCAGCCTCTCCGGTGATTATCTGAAGAAAATCAGCGCCGTAGCGCTCAAGTTTCTTTGCTCCAATCCCGGTGATCCCGGCCATCTCATCCATTGTACCGGGACGTGTCTCGGCCATTTCGATCAGCGTACGATCAGTGAAAATAACATAAGCCGGCACCCGCGCCGCTTCGGCCAAACCCCGACGCTTGGCCTTCAACGCCGACAACAATGGCGCATCTTCGTCGTTCACCAAAGTCTTCGCGGCAGGACGTCGCGACGGTTTCATCGTGTCTTTTCTCAGGGTTATCGACGCCTCGCCGCGCAAGATCGGGCGCGCGGCGTCGGTCATACGCAAGCCGCCGTGGCGCTCCGGATCAGGGCGCACAAGATCCTGCCCCATCATTTGCCGGAAAACGACCGCCCATGTGCGACGATCAACGTCTTTGCCAACGCCAAAAGTCGGCAAATCCTCATGCCCACGCTGGCGAACTTTATCTGTCACATTTCCAACAAGAATATCGGTCAGATGCCCCGCGCCAAACATCTCGCCAGTGCGCAAAATAGCCGACAATGCCTTACGGACCGCCTCGGTTCCATCGAAGGTTTCAGGCGGCGAATCACACAGATCACAGGTCCCGCAGGGCTCAGGCGTTTCACCGAAATAGCTGAGCAAATTCAGACGCCTGCACTGATGCGCTTCAGCCAGTCCCAAAAGCGCATTCAACCGCCCGTGATCCGCCATGCGTCGTTCCGGCGGGGCCAATCCCTCGTCAATCTGCATACGACGGAAACGGATATCATCCGCCCCGAAAAGCGTCAGGGTTTCAGCCGGAGCGCCATCCCGCCCAGCACGGCCAATCTCTTGATAATAGGACTCAATTGACTTTGGTAGGTCGGCATGTGCGACCCAGCGGATGTCAGGTTTGTCGATACCCATCCCAAAAGCAATCGTCGCCACAACCACCAGATCGTCATCGGTTTGAAAGCGTCGCTCGACCTCGCGACGGTGATCCGGCTCCATGCCGCCGTGATAGGCTAACGCCGAGTGACCTGCCTCACACATCGCCTTGGCAAGCGTTTCGGTCTTGGCGCGCGTACCACAATAGACGATGCCGGACTGGCCTTTACGCGCGGCCGCAAAATTCAGAATTTGATCGCGCGGTTTATCCTTGGCCGCAAAGCCAAGATGGATGTTCGGGCGATCAAACCCGCCGAGGAAAACAATCGGTTTGCTGTCGCCAAAAAGCCGTTCCGAGATCTCGTCGCGTGTTTCGGCGTCTGCCGTTGCCGTAAAGGCCGCAAGCGGCACATCCAGCGCGCCACGCAGCGCCCCGATACGCAGATAATCCGGGCGGAAATCGTGGCCCCATTGGCTGACGCAATGCGCCTCGTCCACCGCCAGAAGCGTCACGCCTGCCTGGGACAGCATCCGATCCGTGCCACCTGAAGCAAGCCGTTCCGGCGCCATGTAGAGAAGCTTGAGGTCGCCCTTATGGAGCGCGTCGAAAACCTCGGCGTTTTCGTCTTCGGTATTGGCAGAGGTTAGCGCACCTGCCGAAACACCAGCTTCTTTCAGCGCGCGTACCTGATCGCGCATCAAAGCAATCAACGGCGAAATGACCACGGTTAAGCCCGGGCGCATCAATGCAGGCAGTTGAAAACACAGAGACTTACCGCCACCGGTGGGTAGAATGGCAAGCACATCCGTGCCTGCGGCCACGGCCGAAACGATATCCGCCTGCATCGGGCGAAACCCGTCAAAGCCGAAAACTTCGCTTAGGATGGAATGGGCGGTGGGATTGGACCCGTCCATTGATATGCCTTGATTTTTAGCTGCTCTTATTGGCTACACCTTCGCATGTGAACGATAGGTGAACAAGGCCCGGTCTGACTCGCCGAGGCGGTCTTTTCAGATGAACGCGCCGGCGTTGTTGATCAGGATAATCCGGATCGCATAGACGCCGATCAAAGCTACCAGAGGGGCCAGATCAAGCCCGCCGGTGTTTGGCAAAAAGCGGCGGATACGACCGTAAACAGGATCAAGAAGACGGTTCAGACCATCCCAAAGCTGGCGCACAAAGGGTTGGTTCAGGTTCAGGACCTGAAAGCTGATCAGCCAGCTCATGACGATGTGCGCGATCATGATGAACCACGCGACATCAAGGATCAGAAGCAGGATTTGAAGGATCGATTGCATGTCTCGGCTTTCCGTCTTTTGGGTGACCTTCACCTAAGCGCAGAGCTGCCGCCTGACAAGGCCCCGACGAACGCGACGTTGCCCTTGACCCTTACCGCCAGAGGCGCGACCACGACGATGGGAGGCGCGAAGCATGTATCCGTATATCCGAGCCATCTACATGATGCTGAAGGGCCGTTCGATGCATGGCTTGGACGTCTATGGCACTCATGTATCCTATCACCGGGCCTGGCCCTGGGACACCGACGCCTTTGGCGAGCTGAACAATGGTCGCATACTCACTTTGTTCGAGCTTGCCCGCTGGCAGTCCGGTGTGCGGATGGGAATGATGCGCAAGGTCATCAAAGGCAGGATCATGTTTCCCATCGCCGGTGTTTCGGTGCGCTACCGCAAGCGTGTGCCGACGTGGCAGCGCTACCGGGTTCAAACGCGATTTCTTGGGTTTGATGAACGGTTCGTCTATGCAGACCAATCCATGTGGCAGGGGGAAACCTGCATGAACCAAATGCTCTTGCGGTTCGCGGTGAAAAACCGAAAAGGCTCGATCAAACCGGTGGAGTTTCTTGAGAGTCTCGGTTTTGGAACCGACAAAAAGACCCTTCCGGACTGGGCGCAAAACTGGGTCGACGCGGATGCGACACGCCCCTGGCCTCCGACGAGCGGGCCTGTGTACGACAACTGAGTATTGCCTAATCCTTGTGTGCCTTGTCTAAGTGGCGCGCAATGACCGGGGACCGCATGTGACTGAGCCAAGCCTGAAAAAACGCATTTGGGGCTGGTTCTTCTTCGATTGGGCCAGCCAACCCTATCACACTGTTTTACTGACATTTATCTTCGGACCGTTCTTTGCATCGGTGGCCGCAGAATCCTACATTGCCAGCGGGTTAAGCGAGCAGGCCGCCGATGCGCGCGCGCAGTCGATCTGGTCGCTTAGTCTGACACTGATCGGGCTAACCGTCGGCTTTGGCGGACCGGTGATGGGGGCTTTGGCTGACACCGCAGGACGCCGCATGCCTTGGATCATCGCGTTCTCGGCAATGTTTGTCGTCGGAGCGGGCGGGTTATGGTGGACGGAGCCGGACGGGTCGAACCTGATCTGGGCGCTGGTGTTCTTTGCCATCGGGTTTATCGGGGCGGAATACGCTTTGATCTTCACCAACGCGCAACTGCCAACGCTGGGATCACCTCAGGAAATCGGCAAGATTTCCGGCTCGGGGTTCGCCTTCGGTTATCTGGGCGGGTTAATTTCACTGGCCATCCTCTTGCTCTTTTTCGTCGAACAAGCCGACGGACGCACAATTGCAGGGCTCGCGCCAGCCTTTGGTCTGGACCCGGAGGCACGCGAAGGCACGCGGTTTGCGGGGCCTTTTGCAGCGCTTTGGTTTTTGGTGTTCATGATCCCCTATTTCTTGTGGGTGCGCGAAGTGCGCGGAGAGCACCGCCCGCATTCAATGAGAGCGGCGCTGGCAAGCCTCATTGGGTCTGTCAGGGGGCTGGCAAAGCGGCCGTCACTGGCGTCCTATTTGGGCTCGTCGATGCTGTACCGCGACGCATTGAACGGGCTATACGGGTTCGGCGGCACCTATGCTTTGCTGGTGTTGGACTGGGAGGTCACGCAGGTCGGCGTTTTCGGGATTGTCAGCGTTTTAGCGGCGGCAGCGTTTTCGTGGCTGGGCGGCGGCTTGGATAAACGGTTCGGGCCGAAACCAGTGATCATCACGACGATTCTTGGATTGATGCTTGTCTGTTTGACGATCGTGAACATGAGCCGCGAAAGCTTCTATGGCGTGGAACTCGCCGCGAATTCATCCCTGCCCGATATGGTTTTCCTCGGTTGCGGCATCATGATCGGCGGCTTGGGCGGCGTTTTGCAGGCGGCAAGCCGCTCGATGATGGTGCGCCATGCAGATGCCGAAGCACCTACCGAAAGCTTTGGTCTGTATGGCCTTTCCGGACGTGCGACGTCCTTTCTTGCCCCGGCGTTGATCGGCACGGTCACGGCATTGACGGAAAGTGCCCGGCTTGGCGTTGCCCCTTTGATCTTTTTGTTCCTTCTTGGTCTGATATTGCTACCATGGGTGAAACCCGACGGAGATCGAGCAAACACATGGGACTGAGGATCACAGCTGTCCTGACGGCCATCGCATTGTCCATTTCACCGGTTGCCGCCGAGCCGTTGGCCAAAGAGTTGTTTGGCGCGGCATCAAAAGCGTCCAGCCACACATCAGCGCCGTTCGGAGGCTACGCCAAGGGGTGCTTAGCAGGAGGGCAGCAGTTGGCGGAAAGCGGGCCCACATGGCAAGCGATGCGCCTTAGTCGGAACCGCAACTGGGGCCATCCAAGGGCGATAGGTTTCATTGATCGCCTGTCCCGCGCGGCGGCCGCGCAACCAGGATGGAACGGGCTTTACATCGGAGACATTTCGCAACCGCGTGGAGGCCCAATGTTGACAGGTCATCGCAGCCATCAGCTTGGGTTAGATATTGATGTCTGGATGTTGCCCGCGCGCGATTTGACCCTTAATCGGACCGAACGCGAGAACCTCTCGTCGATTTCAACCCGCCGGGCCAATGGCGCCTTTGTGAATGAAAACTGGACGCCCGCACACCATAGGATTCTTAAGGCTGCGGCCAGCGACCCGGACGTGGCACGGATTTTCGTCTTCCCCGGGGCAAAAGTGCAGATGTGCAAGGACGCACGCGGCGATCGTTCGTGGCTGCGAAAAATTCGACCATGGTGGGGGCATCACTACCATTTCCATGTTCGCCTGAAATGCCCAAGCAATGCTGGTGCTTGCGTGAACCAGGCCCCGCCGCCGGCTGGCGACGGCTGTGATCAGGCGCAAGAATGGGTGGACAACATCCTGAACCCGCCGCCGCCCGACCCAAATGCCAAGCCAGCACCTCCTCGCAAAGAGTTGCGGATGGCCGATCTGCCACAGCAATGCGCTCAAGTCTTGTCGCGCTGAGTCTCGCGGCAGCGCCGACTGCTAAGGATCCCGGTCTTCAGCAAACATCCATGGTCGTCTGGAAATGGCCCGGGCCCTATTTCGAAGCGTGGTCGGCGATAGAGGTCATCGAGGCTGGCGCCTCGTTCATCGCCATCGGAGATTACGGGCAAAGCTACTGCGGTCATTTTGAAAGGGAAGGAGACCGGATCATGGGGGTGTCACGCAAGCCGCTGGGTGCGCTGACCGACACATACGGCGCGGCGTTCTGACGCAAAAGTGGCGAAAATATTAGCGACAGCGAAGGTCTGACCACCCTCCCGGACGGACGTTTTGCCGTAGCCTTTGATCTCTCATCGAAGATTCTGGTCTACGGCGATGACAGCAATCCCAAACGCATTGATCTGCCTCCCAATGTGAATGCACTCACCGGAAATAGAGGTGTTGAGGCGCTGGCGCTGGATCTTGAGGGACGTCTTATTGCCATCCCAGAGCCTGTGCCAAAACAGGCGCCCGGAGTTCCTGTTTAGCGCCAAACAGAAAACGGCTGCGATATAATCGGCCACGTCAAAAGGTCGCTGGGCTTTTGGCCTGTCGGAGCAGATATCGGCCCCGATGGAAGGCTATACGGTCTTGAGCGTGCGTTTCATCTTATCGGATTTCAAAGCCGAGTTCGCGCCTTTCTTCCTGACGGTTTTGACTCCGAGGGTGACGTGATTTGGACAACGCCTTTGCGTGCCTTTGACAATCTCGAAGGTTTGTCAGTTTGGGAGGACGGCGACGGACGACTTCGTTTTACGATGATACCAGATGACAACAATCTGGACATTCAGCAAACGCAAATCGTCGAGTTCCGCTTGACGCACTGATCCCCGACCGCTACTTGGGCCCGTCCCCTACCGGGCCAAGTCTCCGACTACCTTGTCAAAACGGAAATCAGATATGACACGTATTCTTCCTGGCATTCTTGCCATGGCAGTGATTGTCGTGGCCTCGAATATCCTTGTGCAATTCCTGTTTGGTCAGTGGCTGACCTGGGGCGCATTCACCTATCCGCTAGCATTTCTCGTCACCGATGTGATGAACCGCGTTTATGGCGCGCGTGATGCGCGCAGGGTTGTTTTCGCGGGCTTTTTGGTCGGCGTGTCTTGCTCGATGATCGGCACTCAGATTGTTGGCGAGTTCGGACCGCTTGTGAGCTGGCGCATTGCTTTTGGATCGGGACTTGCTTTCCTTACGGCGCAAATGCTGGACGTTGCGATCTTTGATCGCCTGCGCGGTGGGAACTGGTGGCGCGCGCCTTTGGTGTCGACACTGTTTGGATCAGCCTTGGATACCGCCCTGTTTTTCACCATCGCCTTTTCCGCAATGCTCGCCTTTATCGAGCCCGGAAACGATGTAAGTTGGGCCGGAGAGGTGCTGCCACTTCTGGGGGTTGGTCCCGCTGTGCCACTATGGGTCTCGCTCGCTGTGGCGGATTGGGGTGTAAAGCTTGCCTTAGCATTGATCGCTTTGCTGCCATTTCGCGCAATTGTGAGGCGTCTTGGTGCAAACCTTGCGTGAAAATCGTTGACAGACACAATATCTATGCCAACCTCTAAAGATCAGAAACAAGCGAAAGGAGGTGGTCCAGTGTCTAGAGCGATATTGGAGAGACGTGTCGGAACAGTCGGGGGGGTCGTCGCCTGAAGGCTAACCTGAAGGCAGAACACCTTTGATTGGGCCGTCGGCATGCCGACCCCTAACTGGCCCATCTCCAAAACACTCGGAAGGGTCGCCTAACGGCGGCCCTTCTTCTATGTAGGTCATATGCAGATCACACCCGACATCACGATCGCCGACTGGGAGCTTTCTGAAAGCTTTATGCGCGCCTCGGGGCCGGGCGGGCAGAATGTGAATAAAGTGTCCTCTGCCGTAGAACTTCGGTTTGAGGCCGAGCGGTCCCCCCATTTGCCAGCAGCAGTAAAGCGGCGCTTGCAGCGGCTGGCCGGGCGGCGATGGACGAAAGAAGGCGCCGTTGTGATTCAGGTCAGCGAGGAACGCAGTCAGGCCCGCAACCGAGAGATCGCGCGCACGCGGCTGGCGGATTTGATCCGGCGTGCGGCCGAAAAGCCAAAGAACCGGATCAAGACGCGGGTTTCTCTAGGGCAAAAGCGAAAGCGGGTGGAAGCAAAGAAACAGCGCGGGAACCTCAAAGCATTGCGCGGACCTGTCGAAGATTAGGAACTTTGCCCCTCGCCGCTTTCGCGTCACACCTTAAGTTTTTTTAACCCAAAGAAACCGCGTTATCCTTAACGCTTCCGGCTGGAATGCCGAATATTGACGTTCATGAAACTATTCCAGGAGGCGCGCGGGACAGGCAGGGCAGCACCCCTGCGTTTTTGCGGCTTATCTTAGGTAGGAGTCCAGCTCCGGCGGCGGGTCGGCGAATAGCCTTTTGGTATCGCAAGGGGGGGCGACCTTGCCATCGACGACCAAGATTGTCCGCTCTGCCCCGCGGGCATCTTCGGGATCGTGTGTGACCATCAAAAGCGTCGCTTCTGGTAAAAGCTCTTTTACAAGCGCAAGCATTTCGCGACGCTGCGCGGGCCCAAGGGCTGAAAAGGGCTCGTCCATCAAGATGACCGGGCGATCCGTAAGGAGCAGTCGTGCAAGGGCAATACGGCTTTGCTGGCCACCGGAAAGTTCGGCAGGTTTACGCCTTTCAAGCCCCGTAAGACCAACCCTTCCAAGCGCCACCAACGCGCGGTCCAACGTTTGCGCATCGGGCCTTGGCACCGGAGCGCCACCCAGAGCTACGTTCATCAGGCTGTCGAGGTGGGGAAACAGGTTATTATCTTGGAACAACATCGCGACGGGGCGCGCGCCGGGCGGTAGGTTCGTCAGATCGCTGTCCATCCAACTTACGCTGCCGCGGTCCGGCAAGCTGAAGCCTGCGATAAGCGACAGCAAAGTGGATTTCCCCCCGCCGGAGGGGCCGATCACCGCTGTCACGCCGGGCTCTGCGATGGTCAAATTTGCAGAAAGCGAGAAGTCTCCCTGCTTAAGGAAGATGTTTTTCAGACTAAGCACCACGCCGCCCTCCGTAGTCACACGCCCAAAACAAGAGCAGGCTTAGCATCAACAAAAGCAATGATGCGCCCGCGGCTTCGTCCATGCGATATGCTCCCATTAAGCGATAAAGTTGCAACGGCAGCGTGGCAGTTTCCGGATCGGCGAACAGGGCGACCACTCCGAGGTCTCCCATCGACAGGGCGGCCGCCAAACCGGCCGAGAACCCAAGCGGTCGGCGGATGCGTGGAAGCACCAGCAATTGCATCCGGGCCCAGCCGACCAGCCCAAGACTATCCGCGAGGGGGCCATGGGCCGCTTCGACGTCTCGGACCGCGGGGATCAGAACGCGAAGGGCAAAGGGCATTGTAACCAATGCGTTGATCAGCGCTGTAACGGGCAGCGCTAATCGCGAGGGCTCAATGAACGGAAAGACAATGACGAACAGTCCTGTTCCCAAGACCAATGGCGACGCCGCGATGGCAAGCAATCCAGCACTTTCGATCCAGCGCGCGCCACGCCTGAGACGTGCCGCTGCGATCGCCATTGCGATGGCCCCCGTAAGAACAAGTGCTGTCGAAATGACCGCAACAACGAGGGATCGGCCTGCCGACGTCCAAACGACCGCTGGCAAATCAGTGATCGTCCAAATACCTCGCAAAAAGACCGCTGCCATTGGTGCAATCACAAAGAGCGCCGCGCCCGCGATCAGCATGCCGTCCACCGCGCGGCGCGGCAGATCGGAAGCGTCCCAGCGTCTTGGGAGGCGATCAAGCCCTTTGCCGAACTCCGATGTTGTTGCCCACTGCAAGGCGAACAGGGCTGTTGCGCCTGTGATAACAAGCTGCACGGCCGAGAGCATAGCCGCGCGCGCAAGGTCGAAGTCAAAGCGCAGAGCTTGAAAAATTGCGAGTTCGACGGTGGTTGCGCGCGGGCCTCCGCCAAGGGTCAAAGCGACGGCAAAGCTTGTTGTGCAGATGACGAAAATCACCAATGCAGCAGGTGGCACTGCGCGCAGAAGCATTGGAGCTTCCAAGTGCCGTAGGATCGCAGAGGGACCCATATTGAGCGATGCCGCGAGCCGAAAGCGTTCTGCGGGAATCGTTTGCCAGCCTTGCAAAAGTAACCGCGTGGCCAGTGGCAGGTTCAAAAAGACATGGGCAAGTATCACGCCATGCAGCCCGAAAATACTGATTGGTGCGACGCCAACCTGCGCCAGCCCTGCGTTAATGAGGCCGCCGCGACCAAAAATCGCAAGAAGGCCAAACACCGCAACGATCACGGGAAGAAGAAAAGGCGCGCCCAATAGGGTAATCAACGCTTCCCGGCCCCAAAAGCGGCGGCGTGCCAGAGCGCGGGTAACCGGAATGGCCAGCGCAACACTGATCAGCGCCGAAAGAAGCGCTTGCCAAAGTGTGAAACGCACGGCTGCCCAATCGGCTGCGGAAAGTCCGCGACCGCCTTCTGCTGACAAGACGACAGCAACTGCGGTTATACCGATGAAAGCAGGGATCGCGGTGGCGACCGCGATCCCTGCCCAACCGGCAAAGCCTAGCGGCTGAGCGCGGTCAGCCATTCATCCAGCGCGACATCGCGCACCCCGGCTGCAGCTTCAGGCGACAAAAGTAACGCCTGATCAGGCTGCACCAATGCTTCGAACCCTTCCGGCAATCCGCCTTTCGGTGTCACCGCCGGATACATCCAGTTTGTCGTCGGAATGACGGATTGGAACGCGTCGGTCAGCATGAAGTCTAGGAACGCTTTGGACAGGTCTGGCTGATCGCTGGAAGCCAGTTGCCCCGCGACTTCGACCTGTAGGTAATGGCCCTCGCTGAAGTTTGCTGCAGCTTTGCTGTCATCGTCTTCTGCGATGAGGTGATAGGCGGGTGATGTGGTGTAGCTGAGCACCATGTCCGCTTCGCCTTCAAGGAAGAGACCGTAAGCCTCGGACCAACCGGGTGTGACTGTCACGACGTTATCGGCAAGCGCGTCCCAGATGGCGGGAGCTTCGTTGCCGTAGGCAGCTTTGACCCACATCAAAAGTCCAAGGCCCGGCGTTGACGAGCGCGGGTCCTGGATCACAATTGACGTATCGCTTGCGCCCAGTGCCCGGAAGTCAGTGGGAACATTTTCCATGGCCGCATTGTGCACAAAGGCAAAGTAGCCCCAATCGTATGGCAGGAATGTCGCATCCAGCCATTCCACCGGCATATCAAGATCAGGAGTCACAAGGCCATGCGGAGCAAAAAGCCCGGTTTCACTGGCCGCCGCGATCAGGTTTGTATCGAGGCCAAGCACCACATCGGCATCACTTCGGGTCCCTTCAAGGCGGACCCGACCAAGGAGGGCCGCGCCGTCGCCTGCGGCAACGAATTGCAGATCGCAAGCGCAAGTTGCTTCGAACGCCGCTTCAATTGCGGGGCCCGGGCCCCAGTCTGCGACAAAACTGTCGTAGGTATAAACGGTCAGGACAGGCGAGTCTTGGGCCGAAGCCGGAGTGACTGCCAAAAGCCCTGCCGCAAGGATTGGATAACGCATCTCAATTTCCTCTCAACTGGGCGAAGGAACGGGTTGAGAGCATCTCGACCTTCCCTCCGCCGGCATTAACCGGTTCAGGTTCAACGGGTCCGCTCTTCAGCATCTCAGCCCAATTGGGCCCCCCGAGGTACCTCATGAGGTAGGGCGGAATGCACAGCTGTGCAAGGTCAATTGAGGCACGGCCCTCAGACCTGAGGTATTTCCGAAAGAGTGAATGTGCGCAGGGTACGGCATATAAGTTTTGGGATGTCCGGCTTGGGAAAGAAAGAGTTTTGATCACAGCGGCGGACGGCCGCGATGCGCCCTTGGTGTGAGAGACTGTTCGGGCAGCTTACGCGGATTGGGCCGAGAGGTTGTCTGGCTTGCCGGATGTGAGCCGGGGTGTTGGGGCGGATATTGCTGCTGAGCGTGTTTTGGTGACGGTTGATCGCGACGCGCCTATCGGGTGCCTCCTTGGTGGGATGATCGACCGTATGTGGCATGGGGCAAATATTGCAGTCTCGCCCAGCCCCGCTGGGACGGGCGTAGGCAGTGCCTTGATGCGGTTCGCCGTTGCCCGAGCTTTGCGGGATGGCGTGGACGAGATGGCCTTGGCAAGGCATCGTGACATGCCCCGCAAACTGGCCCTATATCAACGGCTTGGCTGGCAGGTTTGGGGCGAGGACGGCAACCGGATCATGATGCACCGCGACACTGCAGCGTAGAGAACGCATCGCCCGCGCTTCCATCCGTTCGCGGTTCCGATTAGACCGTCTTCCAAAGGAGACAACGCGATGAGCCTGAACACCTATGGACATGTTTTCCGGGTTACGACCTGGGGCGAAAGCCACGGGCCGGCGCTTGGCGCGACGGTGGACGGATGTCCGCCGGGCGTGGCTTTGAGCGAGGCCGATATTCAGGTGTGGCTAGATCGCCGCAAGCCCGGTCAGAACAAATACACCACTCAGAGGCGCGAGGCCGATGAGGTTGAGATCCTTTCTGGCGTGTTTGAAGGCGTGACGACCGGCACGCCCATTCAGCTGATGATCAAGAACACCGATCATCGCTCTAAGGACTATGGCGATATCGCCGAAAAATTCCGGCCCGGACATGCGGATATCTCCTATTGGCAGAAGTACGGCATCCGCGATTATCGCGGTGGTGGACGGTCTTCTGCGCGTGAAACAGCCGCAAGAGTTGCCGCAGGCGGTGTGGCGCGGGCGGCGCTTGCCAAGCTTGCGCCGGAGGTGTCGGTTACCGGATATATGGTCGCCATGGGCGAAAAAGACATTGATCGCAGCCGCTTTGATTGGGACGAGATTGGTCGCAATCCGTTCTGGGTGCCGGACGCAGACGCGGCCGGGGAATGGGCTAGGTATCTGGACGGCCTGCGTAAAAGTGGGTCATCGGTTGGCGCAATGATTGAAGTTTGTGTGCGGGGCTGCCCGCCGGGGCTTGGGGCCCCTGTCTATGCTAAACTTGATACCGATATGGCGGCCGCGATGATGTCGATCAACGCGGTGAAGGGTGTTGAAATTGGCGAAGGCATGGCCGCCGCGCGTTTGACGGGCGAAGCCAATGCCGACGAGATCACAATGGGGCCGGACGGGCCCGTGTTTTCGTCGAACCATGCCGGTGGCATTCTGGGCGGTATTTCGACCGGTCAGGACGTTGTTGTCCGGTTTGCGGTGAAACCGACGTCGTCCATTTTGACGCCTAGAAAGACAATCACCAAGTCCGGGCAAGAGACCGAGATTATCACCAAGGGTCGACATGATCCCTGTGTTGGTATTCGCGCGGTGCCTGTGGCTGAAGCGATGGCCGCAGCGGTGGTTCTGGATCACCTATTGCTGGACCGGGCGCAGACGGGCGGCGTACGCGGGCCTATTGGCTGATGGCTGACAACTTTCTGGTCGTAATCCCGGCTGATCCGAAGGCGGCGTTGCCGGATACGTCTCCTGCCCTTCGCGAAGCATTGGCCGCGCTTACCGGGACCCGCGAGGCGCGCGTCAAGGACTACGGCAAACTACAGTTCATTGATTGTGGCGAGAATTTCGAGAGCATTGCCTGTCCTATCTGTGAGGCGGCCGTCTCAACAGATCAATGGCGCGCCTGGATGGACACGGACTGGCACGGTGAGGACGGCTTTCACCTTCACCGCCATACTACAACCTGCTGTGGGGCCGACATTTCGCTGAACGAGCTGGACTATCGTTGGCCTCAAGGGTTCGCACGCTGGTTTGTCAGCGCACGAAATGATGGGCGGGGGCCATTGACGTCAAGCGAGGTTGCGCGACTTGAGGTGGTAGTGGGGTTGCCCCTGAAAGCCATCGCCCAGATGTATTAGGCCGTCGCAGCACCAAGGGCTGTGTCCATAAGCGCCTTGATCTCGGCTTTGCGGGTACCCGCGACGATCCGGCCAAGTTCCTTGTTACCACGCAAGACGACGAGCGTTGATCGACGGGGAATATTAAGTGACTTGGCCAGGTTCGAGTTCGAGTGAACGTCCCAATCGACGGAAACAAAGCTGACATTCGCCGTATAGTCCGGGTTTTCGGCCTTAAGGGCGCTGATGGTGCGTTCCTGGCTCCGGCAAGTGGTGCACCAATCGGTGTAGAAATCGACAAAGACAGTTCTGCCGGCGGCAAGTTCTTTTTGAACCAGACCGGGGGTGTAGGCCTCGCCGGGACTGGCAAGAACAGGCCCCGCAAGGGCTGTTGCGGCAGCTGAAATAAGGAATGTACGGCGATACATAAGGTGTCTCCTGTCAGATCGAAACGGAAAGTTCTGTGAGCCACCTGGGCAGGTTGTCCAATGCCCAAATCTCGATCACGTGGTGAAATTTAAGAGATATGGCTATGCCAACGGCAACAAAGACCGCGCCCATCACAGGGCGTGCTGCGACGGCGAAACGGCGCATCGTGGCTAGGCGTTTACGGATCACAGATTGTGCGCCGTAGCCCAGAGCAAGGATGACCGTCGATACGCCAAGCGAAAAAGTGACCATGATCGCCCCTGCCCGCAAAAGGCTTTCGCCCTGGCTGGCAAGTGAGATTGCTCCGCTAAGTGTGGGACCGATACAGGGGCTCCATACCGCACCAAGAAGGACGCCGGCGGTGAATTGACCCGCAGGCCATCTCGATCGATGTGATCCATGCCGCTATCTGCCTGCGTTGAAATGCCTGCAGTTGCAGTGGCAAATCTTGCCGACAATTGCCGCACCAGAAGGACAAGGCCAAAGCCGATCATCAAGATGGCCGCGACGTTGGATACGGCTTCTTCGGTAATGCAAAAGGTGCGACCCAAGACGGCGACGAACAGACCAAGGGTCACGAACGACAGGCTCATGCGAACCGCCAGTACCAACGGGCTGGAGCGCCCTGCTTGCAGCGACGTCACCAGAACGATGGGCAGGATCGGCAGAACGCGGGGGTTAATCAGCGTGAGCAGGCCCGCGAGATATCCAAGGAGCAGATCCATGGCATTCTACCTGTGCGGTTCTTTCCGAATTGTCATCTAAAACGCTGTGACAGAGGACAATTTCACGTCAGGGCGCGGGTTTTTGCAATCTGTACGGCAAGGATTGAGACAGTGATAATGGCGACGCCCACAAGGTCGAGCGTACCGAGCGTCTCGCCCAAAAGAAGCGCGGCAATGGCCACACCAAAGAACGGATTGAGGAAATGAAAAGTCGCGGACCGCACGGTTCCAATGCGGTTGACCAGCCAGAACCAAACTATTGTAGCAATCACTCCGGGCACAAAGATTGTATATCCAATGGCGGCGACAAGAATCGGCGACCAGTTGAAATCCCATGTTTCGAATTGCGCCGGGACCGCCAGCGCGACGGCTCCAATCAGCATTTGATAGCCCACCACGGTCAGCATATTGCCGCCCGAGCTTGCACCACGCACCGCAAGGGTCGCGAAGGTGAGGGCCAACACAGCGACGCCGCACAGAAGGATGCCATAAGGATCAACGCCCGCATTCAGACGCGTCCCCATGATCAAGGCAACACCTGCAAAACCGCCGATCAGTCCAATGATGCCGAGGGGCCGGATCGTTTCGCCCCAGAGCAGCCAGCTTGCCAGCGCGACCCAAAGCGGCAGAGACGATGCAATGATCGCCGCAACCGAAGCCTCAATCGTTTGCATCGCGACAAAGTTCAGGCCGAGGTAAAGGGCATTCTGGCAGATGCCGAAGACGATTGTGAGCCGCCATTGCTGTGGCGTCAGGCGAAAGCTTTGGCCCAGAATGCGTACAATTATCAGCGTGACGATGCCAGAAATGAGGAAACGCAGAGATGAAACGGCAAGCGGTGGAGCGTTGGTCACAATGATCCGCGCCGATGTGAAGGCCGATGACCACATCAACGCAAATGCCAGCCCCATAAGGATTGCGCGGAGATCCATTGCCCTGCCCGTAATTTCTAAATGCCGCCTAGCAGGTCGTTTATTGTGATGCCAGTGGTGACGCCGAAAATGCTGTTATAGCATGCCGCCATGCCAATCAGAGTGATCACAGTATCTGCGCCCGACTCCGCAGTCCCCACGTTTTTGAAAAAGGCGCAAAAGCTTGGCGTCTCGGGCCTCCGCACGTTCAGATAAACGCAAGCCGAGGACCGCACAACGCTTCAGATGCTGTCGGCGGGTGAAGATCCTGCCGGTTGAGACCACCATCCCCCTTGCCCCGCGAAGAAGAAGAGGCCGTTGAGAAGGCAGAAAAGGACCCAAATCGAACGATCGGCGACCGCAGGCGCGAGGAAATATGGAACGATGTCTGGACGCAGGCAAAAACCGATCAGACCTATCTGATCTTTGTGGTTCTTTCGACGATTGTTGCAGCCCTTGGGCCTGAACAGGACAACGTTGCGGTCTTTGTCGGAGCGATGGTGATCGCGCCGCTTTTAGGGCCGATCCTTGCATGTGCAGTGGGGATCGCTTTGGCGGCATTGATGTGGTGGCGCGTCAACGGATAGGCAATTGGGCCGCTCGGATCGGACGGCCTAAGCAGGACTACTTTTTGTTGCGCCTGGAGACTTGGTTTTCCAAAATCGCGCTGCCGACATTGCCCCAACCGCCAGTCTTCGAGACTTTGCATCTTATGAAGCCTGCAACGCCACTATTCCCGCCAAGTGCCAGTGCGTCATTCAGCAGTGAGGTGTTACCTGCGCCTCCGCCCTTGAGTGCACCGGCCATGTTTTGTGCAGCGTCTTTGTTGCTGCCTTTGGCGTGCCCCCCCCCAAAAAAAAGCGGCAGGTGCGAAAGCGAGAGCACCACATTAACTCACCCTGAAAACGAAAAAGGGCCGCCCCAAGGCGACCCTTCTGAAATCGAATAGGTATTCGATCAGTCGTTTACGCTATCCTTGAGCGCCTTCGCGATGGTCATTTTGACCACTTTGTCAGCGTCCTTGTGGATTTGCTCGCCGGTGGCTGGATTGCGCACCATGCGCGCCGGGCGCTCGCGGCAATAGATTTTGCCAACGCCTGGAAGCGTTACGGCACCGCCGCCGGACACTTCGTCGGTGATGATGCCGACGATGGCATCAAGCGCCTCGCCTGCGGATTTCTTGTCGCTGCCCATCTTCTCGGCGAGCGCCGCTACAAGCTGTGTCTTCGTCATCGGTTTTGCCATGTTGAATCTCCTCGATCTGGCCCATTCTAGGGGCTCATTCCCCTTATTTAACTGGATATGGTGGTATAACACAACGAATTGTGGTCCCAACACAAGCGCTAATCACTCCAAAATCGGGGGAAAAGGCCTTATTTTAAAGGAAAGCGGTCTCATCAAAGCTGCGAAGCTTGCGTGAATGGATG
>NZ_CALJXO010000045.1:0-29231 GCF_937988555.1 uncultured Boseongicola sp.
ATTGTGTGGCGAATATGCCCGGTGCCGTTGCGCGGACGTCGACCATCGCATTAACCAATGCGACCATGCCATACATGCTTTCGTTGGCCGACAAGGGCTGGAAAGCGGCCTGTGAAGATGACACGCATCTGTTGAACGGTCTGAATGTTCACGCGGGACATCTGACTTACTACGCGGTCGGAAAAGCGCTTGGGATTGATGTGATGTCGCCGCAGCTTGCATTGAAGTTGTGATGCTTTGGGGGGTGATCAGGCCACCCTCCACTTAATCGAGCACCCCATCGAGGCAATCTGATCAGCAGGGCCTGTGCCCGTATTTGCGACCCTTACCATTGCTTCAAACAGATCACGGCGCAGATCGGGAGGTCCCGCACTGGCGCGCGACGCATCAAGGCGCCCGCGATACTGCAGGGTCAGATCAGCGTTAAAGCCAAAAAAGTCCGGCGTGCATTCCGCACCGTAAGCGCGCGCGACGCTTTGATCTTCATCGTAAAGGTACGGGAAGGAAAAACTGTGTCTTCCCGCCATTTTCTTCATGTTTTCAAAGCTATCAGCGGGGTACATGGCCGCGTCGTTTGAACCGATGGCGACAAACCCAACGCCGTGGTCGCTCAACTCGCGCGCATCGCGGATGATGCGATCAAGCACCGCAAGAACGTAGGGGCAGTGGTTGCACATGAAGACAACGACAGTGCCATTCAGCCCTTTCAGGTCATCTAGCGAGTAGGTCTTGCCGTCGGTGCCGGTCAGTTGGAACGCGGGCGCCGGCCAGCCGAAGTCGCAGACAGGGGGTATTGCAGTCATAGGGATGCTCCGATGCTAAATTTGGAAGAGAATAGCAAGAAACTAGGTATAAAAAAGGGCCCGCCGAAGCGGACCCCCATTGCAATCTTTAGCGGCGTCTTAGGACGCTTGCGCCTTCAGCGCATCGCGGATTTCAGCAAGCAATTCTTCCTGCGTTGGGCCCTTTGGCTCCTCGGCGGCGGGTGCTTCTGCTTCAGTCTCGGCAGATTCTTTCACGCGGTTCACTGTCTTAACCAAAATGAACACGACCCAAGCGATAATCAGGAAGTTGACGATGGCCATAATGAACGCGCCATAGGCGAAAACCGACGCGCCGGCTTCGCGTGCAGCTTCGAGGCTTGACCCTTCTGCCACGTCACCCGCAAGGACAGCGTAGTTGTTGGTGAAGTCCACGCCGCCGGTAAAAAGACCGATAAGCGGGTTGATAAGATCGCCAACGAGCGATGCCACAATCGCGGTGAACGCCGCGCCGATGATGATACCCACGGCCATGTCCATGACATTGCCCTTCGCGATGAAGTCTTTGAATTCTTTGATCATTTTTACCCTCATTTTGCCTTGGTTCCCGGGTGTGCGCATCCGTCACATCATTCCCGCACATCCGATAGCACGAATGCGCACATATTCTAGGGTTAATAAGCGCTCCAAAGAGCCTACCTGCTGCATTGAACGCAGCGTAATATTCCAAGGACCGAACCATGAATATCCAGAGCCCCGTTTTCAGCCACCCAATCTTGCAGCGGTGGCCCGCGACACGGCCCCATGTCATGCAACTTTACAGTTTTCCAACAGCGAACGGCGTTAAGGTCTCAATTGCGCTGGAAGAGCTTGGGCTGGACTATGAGGCGCACCGGGTGACGCTGTCCGATGCGGACGTCAAAAGCCCTGCGTTTCTGTCACTGAACCCAAACAACAAAATTCCCGCGCTGATCGACCCAAATGGGCCGAACGGCGAGATGGTCGAGCTTTTTGAAAGCGGCACGATCCTTATTTATCTGGCTGAAAAGACCGGTAAGCTGATGCCGGAAGGGGCCGCAAGGTATGACGTTCTAAAGTGGCTGATGTTTCAGTTGGGCGGGTTAGGGCCGATGCTGGGGCAGCTTGGTTATTTCGTGAAATTCGCCGGCAAAGAGATCGAAGACCCACGCCCACGCAAGCGATTTCAGACCGAAGCGAAACGTCTTTTGGCGGTGCTTGAAGGCAAGTTAGCGGATCGAGAATGGATTGCGGGTGAGTATTCAATCGCCGACATCGCGATTGCTCCCTGGCTTAGACAGTTGGAAGCCTACGGCATCAAAGATTTGGTGGGTTGGGGCAATCTAACCCACGTCCCGGCCTATCTTGAGCGTTTCCTGGCGCGTCCGGCGGTTCAGCGAGGCCTGAACATACCGGCGCGCGATGGATAATTACTCAGCCGCGAGGGCGCCGCTTTCTGGCAGTTTTCCAGTTAGGACGTAGTTCAAGATCTCGACGACCTGCCGCGGTTCCTGCGCCACAGCCAGAGCCGCGGCGTGCACTTCTTTGAGGGGGTGCTGGTGGTCGGGTTGGCTAAGAACGATCAGTGATTTTCCCAAAGCCGCGGCCATGCCTGCGTCAAACGCGGCATTCCACTGTTTGTACTTTTCACCAAAGCGAACAACAACAATGTCCGCGTTTTCGATGCCATGACGGGTGCGGATCGCGTTGACCTTGGCGCCTTTGTGATCATGCCAGAACTTGTTGGGTTCAGCCCCAAGGATAGCTACGCCGCAGTCGTCGGACGCATCGTGATCGGTCACGGGCGCGGAAAATGCCAGGTCGAGGTCTTTAGAACCTTCGATGATCTGCTCGCGCCAATCCGTGTGGATTTCGCCGGACAGGTATACTTTCATGGTCATGGTCGCTCTCCTTTTTGTCGTGACATGGGCGCGGGGTGTTATCCGCGCAAGGTGCCGCCGGTGACCTTGCCGACTTTCTCGACGATTTTGGCTCCGACGGCGTCGATTTCCTGGTCCGTCAAGGTCTTATCGTTGGGTTGCAGCCGTACGGTGATCGCCAGAGATTTTTTGCCCTCGCCCAGGCTGCCTCCGATGAATTCGTCGAACACGCGGACCTCTTCGATCAGGGCTTTATCGGCCCCGGCAGCGGCGTTCACGAGCGTTATCGCTTCGACTTGTGCGTCGAGGACAAACGCAAAGTCACGCTCGACGGCTTGCAGATCACTCATGCGAAGGGCACCCCGCGAGGCGGTTTTAGCCTTTGATTGCGGTATGGCGGCAAGATGGATCGCGAATCCCACGGCGGGACCTTTGACATCCAGTTCGCGCAGGGTTTTCGGGTGCAGTTCGCCGAACGAGCCAAGGATGATCTTGGGGCCAAGCATGATCCGGGCCGAGCGGCCAGGGTGCCACCAGTCCTTCGCAGATCGCGAGAATTGCGTGCGGGATGGCGCGCCGAGGGCGGACAGGACCGCGTCGGCGTCGGCGCGGGCGTCGAACACGTCGACGCCCCGACGTGCGCCGTGGGGGCCTTTGGGGCCGGTTGCGCCGATGCGGATGCCGGTGACGAGAAGCTCTTGTTCGCCGGGTTCACCGCCCTGGAAAACGGCTCCAACCTCAAACAGAGCAAGGTCCGCAAAGCCGCGTGACTGGTTACGGGCAGCGGCTTGCAAAAGGCCTGCAAGGTGCGTTGGGCGCATGTGGGTCATTTCCGAGCTGATCGGGTTGGCGACACGCGTGGCATCGGTTCCGCCGCCGAACAACTGCGCCGAGGCTTCGTCGATGAAGCTGTAGGTGACGCATTCGTTATAGCCCAAGGCCGCAGTGGTGCGGCGCGCGATTTGCTCGCGTTTTTGCAGGGGCGTCAGGATGGCTTTGGGGACGCCGGCTGACATGCGGGGCATGGGTTTTGGGATCAAGTTGGTGAGCGAGGCGATGCGCGCGATTTCTTCAACAAGGTCAGCTTCGCCCTGCACGTCAACGCGCCAGCTTGGCGGGGTGGCCATGTCACCATCAAGACTGAAGCCCAAGGATTCAAGCGTTGCCCGTTGGGTTTCGGCGGGGATGTCCATGCCGACGAGGGACGAGCAGCGATCCGTGTCGAGTTTGTAGGCGCGTTTTGTGTCGGGGACGGCCCCCGCGCTTAGCACCTCGGAGGCTTCGCCGCCGCAGAGGTCCAGGACCATTTGCGTGGCAAGTTCGAGGCCGGGCAGCGTGAAGGCCGGGTCTACGCCGCGCTCGAACCGGTAGCGGGCGTCGGAGTTGACCTTTAGGTCGCGGCCCGTGTGGGCGATGGTGATCGGGTCCCAGTAGGCACTTTCGAGGAAGACGTTTATGGTGTCTTCGGTGACACCGCTTTCTTCGCCGCCCATGACGCCTGCGATGCTTTCCGCCGCGCGGTCGTCGGAGATGACGATCATGCCCGGGGCAAAGGTGTAGGTTTTATCGTCAAGCGCGAGCAGGGTTTCGCCGCCTTTTGCGCGGTGGACGCGCAAGTCGCCCTGCACCTTATCAGCGTCAAAGACGTGAAGTGGGCGGTTGCGGTCGTAGGTGAAGAAGTTGGTGATATCCACAAGGGCCGAGATCGGGCGCAGGCCGATGGCTTTGAGGCGGGCCTGAAGCCATGCGGGCGAGGGCCCGTTCTTGACGCCACGGATCATGCGGCCGGTGAAATAGGGTGCGCCGTCGAGGGCGTCGTCATCGATTGTCACACCCATGGGGCTTTTGAAGGTGCCTTTGACGGGAGCGATGGGCCGGTCGATTTTGCTGCCAAGACCGCGCGCGGCGAGGTCGCGTGCGATGCCTTCGACGCCCAACGCGTCCTGGCGGTTGGGAGTGATCGCGATCTCGATCACGGGGTCGACGAATGCCGGGTCATTTTCCGCCAACCAGTCAGCGAAGCTTTGGCCGACTTCGCCCGAGGCAAGTTCGATGATGCCGTCGTGTTCGTCAGACAGTTCCATCTCGCGTTCGGAAGCCATCATGCCGAAGCTTTCGACGCCCCGGATTCTTCCGACCTGAATGGTGGTGTCGATGCCGGGAACGTAGGTGCCGGGCTTGGCGATGACGACTGTGATGCCCGCGCGCGCGTTTGGCGCACCGCAGACGATCTGTTTCAGACCCTCGTCGGTTTCGACCATGCAGACGCGCAAGCGATCAGCATCGGGGTGCTGTTCGGCGGTCTGCACCTTGCCGATGGTGAAATCGCGCAGTTTCTCGGCGGGGTTTTCAATACCTTCAACTTCGAGACCGAGGTCGGTCAGCGTCTCGGCGATTTCAGCGACCGAGGCAGTGGTATCGAGGTGCTCATGGAGCCAGGAGAGGGTGAATTTCATTTTGGGTTCTCTTTCACCAAAGCAAGTGGGCGCTTCAGGTTAAGTTTAATTCCGTAGCTTCCGTCAGAAATGTCATTCTTCCAGCCGCCAACAATCTTTGCCTTCGCGTTGACCGGCGACAATTCCGCAATGAGGCTCACCAGCACTTCTCGAAACAACTTTGTGCCTTCGCGAAAGAGGTGCCCGACTTGTCCCCGGCCAAGGTATACCGCGACCGCATCGGAATCATGTTTGGTGTCGCTTTCGCAGACGGAGGTGGCTTCACATTCATACTTTGCTGACATTTTTTCCTTTGGACCGGCTATTTGTTCAAGGTCGCTCTGAAAATGGCCCTCGCCAACAATATCTTGCGACAATCCGCGGCTGTGAGCCAACATTGGATAGATCACTTTTTTCTTTCCAAATAGCCACTTCAGCATCGATCACTCTCCGCTTCGAGCACCACGCCTGACCCGAGGGTGGGTGTATCAGGCCCGCATGCAGAGGCAGGTCTGACGTGATGCGGGACTAAGTCCCCGCGAGACATATGTTTGGTGCGGCTCAACACTACCCCCGCCCCGCCAAGTCATCGACTACTTCAAAATGCTCAAACACCAGCATCATTTCGGGGTCGAAGCCTCCGTTGCGCTCGAAGTACGCTTTGTGGTCGTCCTGCCAGCCCTCAAGATCAATGTTTTCACCCTCGGCCAGTGCCATCTCTTCGGTAACGTCGCAAAACCGTACCTGTTCGACCTTCACCGTGCGGATGACAATTGCGGGCGTGCCGTCCCAGTTGGTGGCGATGTCGCAGCGGCCCACAACCGGGATGGACTGCGGATCGTCGGCGAAATCGGTCAGCGCGCCGCTTATCGCGCGTTTGTGGCCCGCGCGGACCAATGCGAGCAGCCGCTTGGACAGCTTGGCGGTGTCGCCGAATTTGAATGTGCCGGCACCAGGGTAGGTGTCCTGGAGATCTTCGTATTCGTCGCTCATCGGACTAGACCTCCGTGCAGGGTCGGTTGATCCAGCGAGGCGAAACCGTAGTGTCGGAGCCAGCGCAGGTCGCTGTCGAAGAACGCGCGCAGATCTGGGATGCCGTATTTCAGCATTGCCATTCGGTCGATGCCCATGCCGAAAGCGAAGCCCTGCCATTTGTCAGGGTCAACGCCTGCGGCCGACAGCACTTTGGGGTGGACCATCCCCGAGCCGAGCACTTCGAGCCAGCCGTCGCCCTCGCCCACTTTGACGGTGCCGCCTTCCCATGAGCATTGTATGTCGACTTCTGCCGAGGGTTCCGTGAACGGGAAGTGCGAGGCGCGAAAGCGGGTTTTGACTTTCGTGCCGAAGAAGGCCGAGAAGAATTCCTCAAGCACCCATTTCAGGTTGGCCATAGAGATGTCTTTGTCGATGGCGAGGCCCTCGACTTGGTGAAACATCGGGGTGTGGGTCTGGTCGTAGTCGGCGCGGTAAACGCGGCCCGGGCAGATGATGCGGATCGGCGCTCCGGTGTCTTGCATCGAGCGGATTTGCACTGGGGATGTATGGGTTCGCAGCACATGCGGCGGGCGGTCGTCGCCTTCCGCGCGGTGCATATAGAATGTGTCCATTTCGGTACGGGCCGGGTGGTGTCCGGGGATGTTCAGGGCGTCAAAGTTGTGCCAGTTGGTCTCGATCTGCGGACCCTCGGCGACCGAAAAGCCCATGTCGGCGAGGATGGCGGTGACTTCTTCGGTGACTTGTGAGACCGGGTGGATGGTGCCTTGGGGGCGGTCGCGCGCGGGCAGTGTAACGTCAAGCCATTCATCGCGCAGGCGCGCATCAAGAGCGGCGTCTTCAAGGGCCGATTTTTTACCGGCGAGGGCGGAGTTGATCTCGTCTTTCAGCGCGTTGAGGGCGGGACCAGAGACCTGGCGTTCCTCTGGCGTCATGCGTCCAAGTTCGCGCATTTTTAGGGAGACTTCGCCCTTCTTGCCGACGGCTTGCACCCGCAAGTCTTCAAGCGCGCTTTCGTCAGCGGCGTCTGCGATTGCGGTCAGGTATTTTTGCCGAAGATCGTCCATTCGGACCCCCTTGAGAACATCCCTGCCCTGCTAGCCATCTGGGGGCAAAAAGACAAGAAGCCGCCGTATTCGGTCCTGGCGATTCCGCCCTCATCATGTTGCAGTGTCCGCCCGCCGACCAGTTCTTCGCCGTTAGGCCCAACAAACAAACCCGAGTATTGGCCCGTTGGATGTCGTCGTTACCAGTGCATCATTGCCCTGCTCACCAGCTTCTGTTCCCCAAAAGACGCCGTTTTCGATCGCCGAAGGGCCCAAGATGAAATTAGTGGATGTGATACTGGGAGCACTAAATTCAGGGCGGTCGATGATCGAGCCTGCGTCCGTTCCTGCCTCAAAATCGGCTGTGAGACTTGTAGATCCCATCAAAAGTTGGATGACTACACCGCTGGTGTCATTCAGGTACCAACTCGCATACCCACCTCCAGACGTGGCGGGCCCAGTTGTCGGAAGTGTTGTGTCGCCGATGCGTTCAAGAAACGCTGCGCGTGTCCCTAGATCATCGCCGGAATGGTTGTGATTGTCACTGTACCGGAACCGGATGATGTTTCACGAAAAGATGCATAGCTGGCAGCGGCGACAGTGCTGGTATGCCCATTCAATCCGCCAAGGTGGTAGGTGTTGTTGCGGGTCGCAACGAATGTCGTGACGTCATCTATGATGGTCACAGTATCAGTCGCCGAGTCGTGGGCACAGTGACGCCAGCGGGCAGTGTGCCGATAGATTGGGTCGCAGCGCCGACTGTGAGGGGCGCCAAGACAGTCGGGGCCGTGCCACATGCCACCAATAAGGTGGCAGACGAAACAAAAGCAACGGTCGTCAAAGTATGCAACGGTCGGCTCCCAAAAAATTGGTTACTTTCTTGAGATCCGGAAACCAATGTTGAAAAGCCGAAATAGGTCCAACCCGCCATATTACTGACACCAAACAAAAAACCCGGCCGCGTTGGCGACCGGGCTCCAAAATCTAAGCTTTTGCCTGCCTTTTTAAACGAGCGCGGCTTTCACCTTTTCAACGATCGCACCGAACGCTTCTGGCTCGTGCACCGCGAGGTCCGCGAGAACCTTGCGGTCCACTTCGACACCGGCAAGCGACAGGCCATTGATGAAGCGCGAGTATGTCAGTGCTTCGTCATGGCTGCGCACAGCTGCGTTGATACGCTGAATCCACAAAGCGCGGAAATTGCGCTTGCGATTCTTACGGTCGCGCGTTGCGTATTGGTTCGCCTTGTCGACGGCCTGACGGGCCGCTTTGAAGGTATTTTTGCGACGGCCGTAAAAGCCTTTTGCGGCGTCGGTAACTTTTTTATGGCGGGCGTGGGTGACTGTGCCACCTTTGGTTCTAGGCATTTCTCAAGCTCCTCAGCGTGCGTATGGCATATAGGATTTGACCAACTTCTGATCGGGTTCGCTCAGCACGCGTGTGCCGCGGGCATTCCGCAAAAATTTGTTGGACCGCTTGATCATGCCGTGCCGTTTACCGGCAGAGCCGCCGACGACTTTACCCGTCGCCGTCACTTTGAAGCGCTTTTTGGCACTCGACTTCGTCTTCATCTTAGGCATTTCCATCTCCTTCATTAGGACGGTTCATAAACACCCTCGGCATGCCACTTTGGCCGGGGTGCTTGTCGAAGTGCGCCGGATAGCCGGGAAAGGGCTGTCTGGCAAGGGAAAATCGTCCCTGGCGCGGGGCAGTTTTGGGTTATTCAGGATCAGACGGCAGGATCAGCCGTTCATCGCAGGGCGCAACCCGCAGGATATTTGTGGTGCCAGACTGTCCAAAAGGCACACCGGCAGTGACAACCAGTTGATCCGTGGGCTGCGCGAAGCCTTCGGTGCGTGCGGCGCGCGCAGCATTGACGACGGCTTCTTTGAAGCGAGAGACTTCCTCGGTCTTTACGCAATGCAGACCCCAGGTCAGCGCCATCCGACGCGCAGTGCCAATCCGCGAGGTCATTGCGATGATTGGAACGCCGGGCCGTTCGCGGGCCACAAGCGACGCGGTTTGACCCGACTGCGAGAAACAGCAAATGACTTTGATGTCAGCCGTTTCGGCGATCTCGCGGGCGGCGGAAACGATGCCATCAGCGACGGATTGCTTCGGACCACCCCGGCTTGCCTCGATAACTTCCCGGTAGGTCGGGTCACTTTCGACCTCAAGCGCTACGGCGTTCATCGTCCGCACCGCTTCGATCGGGAAGCTGCCGGCGGCGCTTTCAGCGGAAAGCATGACCGCATCGGTGCCTTCGTAGATGGCTGCGGCAACGTCCGAGACTTCTGCGCGGGTTGGCATCGGGCTGTCGATCATCGATTCGAGCATCTGCGTGGCGACGATAACCGGCTTAGCGGCCATGCGGCATTTGCGGATGAGGCGTTTCTGGATCGGTGGCACGCACTGCACGGGCAGTTCAACACCAAGGTCACCGCGCGCAACCATGATGCCGTCAGACACGGCGAGGATATCGTCAAACGCGGCTACGGCAGCGGGCTTTTCGATCTTCGACAGGATCGCGGCGCGCCCTTGCGCCAATTCACGCGCTTCGGCGACATCGGCAGTGCGTTGCACGAAGCTAAGGGCCAGCCAGTCGACGCCAAGACGGCAGACAAATTCGAGGTCTTTGCGGTCTTTATCGGACAAAGCGGCCAGCGGCAGCACAACGTCGGGGACGTTCACGCCTTTACGATTCGAGATCGTACCGCCGACTTTAACGGTGCAATCGGCGAAATCAGCGCCGCATTTTTCAACCTTGAGGCGGATTTTACCATCGTTCACAAGAAGGCTGGAGCCGGGTTCGAGTGCCTCGAAAATCTCTCTGTGAGGAAGCTGTACACGAGTCAAGTCGCCGGGTGCTTCGTCCAGATCAAGACGGAACGCCTGACCCACTTGAAGTTCCTCGCCATCATCGCTGGCAAACACGCCAACGCGCAGCTTCGGGCCCTGAAGGTCGGCCAAAATGGCAATTGGGCGGCCCGTTTCGACCTCGATCTCGCGGATAATCCGGTGGCGCTCTCCAATCTCGGCGTGTTCGCCGTGGCTCATGTTCAGGCGGAACACATCTGCACCGGCATCAAAAAGCGCCCGAATCATTTCCTTATCGCTGGAAGCCGGGCCCAGGGTAGCAACAATCTTTACGTTGCGCTGACGTCTCATGCACGGAACTCCTCGTTCGGTCTTTTCATTGGCTTGGAGGCTTATTGCCGGAAATGTTAGCGCGTGACAACTGGCGCTTTCCAATAGGCGTCGATAGAGACAGCCTATGCAGAGCGATGGTCACAGCCTAAGTTGGGAACCTTACCATATTTTGGGAGGCGAACGCGCTTCGCGATGGCTGGTGGTGTGCGATCATGCCACAAACCGAGTGCCGGACTGGGTGAACGGTGGCGATCTTGGTATCGCAGCCACAGATATGGCGCGCCACATCGCGTTTGACGTCGGTGCCGCTGGCGTTGCGGTGCGATTGGCCGAGAGGCTGGGAGCCCCTGCGGCGCTTTCCAATTTCTCGCGTTTGGTGATCGACCCGAATCGGGGCGAAGATGACCCAACTCTGGTCATGCAGCTTTATGACGGGACGCTGATCGGCGCCAATCGCGGGATTTCGCTCGAGGGAGTGAGCGAGCGTTTGGAGAAGTGTTATCGCCCCTACCACGCGGCCGTGGCAGACCTTGCCGCGCGGAGCGACGATACGGTGATTGTATCGGTGCATTCCTTTACGCCACAGTTTCGCGGTCGCCCGATGCGGCCCTGGCATTGCGGACTGCTTTACGGCGATGACACGCGCCTTTCGCTGCCTTTGGTGCAGCTTCTGGAACAGGTTCCGGGACTGATTGTGGGGGCGAACAAGCCCTATTCCGGCTATCTGACAGGCGACACAATTGATCGCCATGCTATTGCATTGGGGCGGCAGAATACTTTGATCGAGATCAGGAACGATTTGATCGAAACCGACGCGGGTCAGGCCGAGTGGGCTGACCGATTTGCCAGCCTTCTTCCGCAGGCGCTGGCTATAGCTGAAAGCTGAGGAGACACTTGCATGGATATTGACGACCAGACCCGGATCGAGCTGGAGGCGGCGGCCTTTCGGCGATTGCAGAAGCATTTGATGGACGACCGCGCCGATGTGCAGAACATCGATATGATGAACCTTACCGGGTTCTGTCGGAACTGTTTGTCGCGTTGGTATCAGGAAGCGGCCAGCGTGCGCGGCATTGAAATGTCAAAGGACGAGGGGCGCGAGATGTTTTACGGCATGCCCTATGCGGACTGGCGCGCGCAACATCAGACCGAGGCGACCGACGATCAGAAAAGTGCGTTTAAGAGGGCGTTCGAGGAGAATGTCGGGACCGGGGAATAACGCTACCGACTGCCCGTGGTCCGATCGGGCTGACTTGGCCACCACGCAGCCAAAACATCGGGAGATGGCGCGGGCGGCCAAAGCAATAGCCCTGAAACCGGTCACATCCCAAATCAGCCAAAAGTGGTGTATGCGCTTTCGGCTCGACGCTTTCGGCTGTGATTTTGATCTCCAGCGCCCGCCAGAGATCCATAATTGAGCGCACCATGCCGGCAGAGCGGGGGATGACGTGATTGGCCTGAACAGTCTCGGAGCTTTAAGGGTTCCCTGAGCCTGAGTGCAAAAAATGCATTGAAATCTAACGCGTTTCCGCCTCAGATCGCAGTTTTACGGCTTTCGTCGAGGTAAATCTCGCGCAGACGCATCGCGACCGCCCCCGGTGTGCCGTCCCCAATCGACGCGCCGTCGATCTCGACTATGGGCATCACGAAAGTCGAGGCCGAGGTGATGAACGCTTCGTCGGCATCTTTTGCCTCGTCGATGGTGAACGCGCGTTCTTCGACAACCATCTGCGCTTCTTTGGCAAACCGCAAAACGGCGGCACGGGTGATGCCGTGCAGGATGTCGTTGGATAGATGCCGGGTGATAATCTTGCCGTCTTTGACGATATAGGCGTTGTTCGAGGTGCCTTCGGTGACGTGACCGTCCTCAACCATCCACGCATCATCGCACCCGGCTGCCTTGGCCATCATCTTGCCCATCGACGGGTACAAAAGCTGCACGGTTTTGATGTCACGCCGCGCCCAGCGCTGGTCTTCGATCGAGATGACCTTAAGGCCCTTTTTCGCAGCAGGGCTTTCGGCAATGGATTTGGCTTGGGTGAACAAAACAAGCGTTGACGGGACTTTTACCGGGTCAGGAAACGCAAAATCGCGGTCAGCATCAGCGCCGCGCGTGACTTGCAGATAGATCATGCCCTCTTGCAAATCGTTGCGCGCCATCAATTCTCGGTGGATGTCCAGAAGTTCGTCCATCGTGACGGGGGCCGCCATATCAAGCTCGTTCAGGGACCGGGTCAGCCGTCGCGCGTGTCCGTCAAAATCCAGAATTTTGCCTTCAAGAACACTGGTGACCTCGTAGACCCCATCAGCAAAGAGGAACCCGCGGTCGAATACCGACACTTTGGCCTGATCTTCAGGGACGTAGTCGCCGTTTACATAAACGATACGGGTCATGGGCGGTTTCCTTTGCAGGTAGCAGGGCCATAGCAGGCATTGGGATCCGGAATATTTTTGAACGGCTGCGGGTGCAAGCCCCTAGCCCCAAAGTGCGGCGACAGGCGCGTGCAACCCGGCCTTGTCATAGGCCAGCGGCGGGTTGCGGTCTTCGGCCAAAAGGAGCGGGCCATCAAGATCGACGAAAGCGGCGCCCTGCGCCAGAAGTGTGGCGGGCGCCATGGCAAGCGACGTGCCGACCATGCAGCCGATCATCAGCCCGTATCCCTCGGCAAGAGCGGCGTCTTTCAGGGCAAGCGCTTCTGTCAGACCGCCGGTCTTGTCGAGTTTGATATTTGCGATGTCATATTTGCCGGCAAGACCGGGCAGCGACGCGCGATCATGGCAGCTTTCGTCGGCGCAGACCGGTAGGGGGCGCTCGATCTCGGCGAGCATGTCGTCGGCACCCGCGGGCAGAGGTTGCTCAACCAGCAGCACGCCAAGGCGGATAAGATGCGGCGCAAGGTCGGCGTAGATGTCGGCCGTCCAGCCCTCGTTGGCATCAACGATGATGTCAGTTTCGGGAGCGCCGCGACGGACTGCTTCGAGTCGGGCCATATCGTCGGGCGTGCCGAGTTTGATTTTCAAAAGCGGACGGGACGAGTGGCGCGCCGCCGACTTTTCCATGTTCTCAGGCGTATCAAGCGATAGGGTGAAGGCGGTGGTTAACGCCGCCGGAGCGGGCACGCCCACAATGTCCCAGACGCGCTTTCCCGCCTGTTTTGCTTCCAGATCCCACATCGCGCAATCGACGGCGTTGCGCGCGGCGCCCGCTGGAAGCGTCTCTTGCAGCGCGGGCCGCGTGATGGTTTCGGGAAGCGCGCGGATTTCGTCCATCACCGAGGCGAGCGTTTCGCCATAACGCGCATAAGGCACGCATTCGCCACGGCCAGTGACGACGCCATCGCTGACAGTGACAGTCAAAACCTCGGCGGCATCCCGCGAGCCGCGCGAGATGGTAAACGTCTCGGCCAGCCGGAAGGTTTCGGCCTTAACCTTGATTAACATGCGCTGCGCCTTCTTTCTGTCAGGTCGTGTGTATCCGGGGAAACCGCGTTCTTAAAGCGCGCTTAGGGCGTCGACCAGACGACCGGCTCCGTGCCGATAGGGATCCACGGTGGGCAAACCCATGCGATCTTCGATTTCGGCGCAAACTGCGAAGGCTTCGGCGTCGGAAAGTGCTTTGGTGTTGACCGAAATGCCGGCGACCACACAGGCAGGGTTGGCGATCCGCGCAAGGGGCAAAGCCATATCGCGCAGCTCTTCGAGCTTTGGCAATGCAAAGTCCGGCAGACCGCGCATGTGGGTGCGGGTCGGCTCGTGGGCAAGGATCAGCGCGTCGGGCTGTCCGCCGTGGATCAGCGCCATGGTCACACCAGAATAGGACACGTGCCAAAGACTACCCTGCCCTTCGATGTGGTCCCAGTGATCGGCGTCAGCGTCCGGGGTAAGCCATTCGACAGCTCCCGCCATAAAGTCGGCGACGACGGCATCAAGAGGAATGCCTTTTCCAGTGATCAGGATGCCAGTCTGGCCGGTAGGGCGAAACGTGGATTTCATCCCGCGCTTCTGCATTTCTGTGTCCATCGCAAGGCCCGTGTACATCTTGCCGACCGAACAGTCAGTACCAACGGCCAGACAGCGCTTGCCGGTGCGATTTGTTCCGTTAGCGATGGGGTAGGCGACCGACGGGATGCGCACGTCGTGAAGCGTGGCACCTGTGCGGGCCGAGGTGGCTTTCAGCAGGTTCTCATCGCGCAAGAGATTGTGCAGGCCGCTGGCGATATCAAAGCCGATCTCCATTGCTTCGGCCAGCACGTTCAACCACGCCTGCGAAATCATGCCGCCGCGGTTGGCAACGCCAACAACAAGCGTGCGTGCGCCTTTGTCGAATGCCTCTTGCAATGACATATCAGCAGAGCCAACATCGGCGTTGCAGCCTTCCATGCGGAACTGCCCGACAACGTTATCGGGATTCCAGTCCTTAATGCCTTGCGCAACTTTGGCGGCAAGATTGTCGTGGGCGTCGCCCAAGAAGAGAAGATATGGTGTGCGAATCATGACGTGTCCCCGTGTAAGCGTTCACGCCACTTTCACCGGATATAGCGGAAAGTCTTTGCGATATCCGCGCTAGAAACGCCAATGCACCAATATTCTTCGAATAATTTACCGATTGTTCGAAGAATGTTCACTACACCATCGGGGTCGATGGAAAAAGTGTCTCTTCGTGCAGGTGGTCGCGCAGTTCCGCCAAAGGCAGAAGTCCCAGGAAGGCCAGTGCGGCGCGCAGGCTTGTTCGCAAATGCCCGACGTCGCATGTCACGTGCTGCGGAGCTGAAAAGAGACGCGGATCGGGGATGATCGCAGCAACTCGCGCGGCAAAGGCCAAATTGCGTTCGCCGAACCGGTCCCGAAGAAAATTCTCTTCGTCGCGTGCCGTCAAGCAGAGCACTGCAAACGTCGCCCCGCCAAAAGCGAGGGTCAAGACCGCGCAGCCGACAAGAATGCCGAACCCCACGATGGACATCGTTAAGAACAAATAGAGAGGATGGCGGCAGATCGAATAAGGGCCATCCTATGTGAGTTCGGCAACTTCATGGACGGCCTGGTAGTGTTCTCATGCAGTTCGTGTGAACAACAAAAGCGGCTTAGATGACACACAAAAACCACCCTTAAGATCATGATGCGGTGGCGTTGCCGGGCTGTGAAGGATGTCGTTTGCCCGGAGAACGCTCCTAAAGCGGGACATGATTGAGGTACGCCCGTGACCGAACACATGCAATCTTCGGTATATTGTGGTGGCGGTAAAATGCTGCATGCGCGAAATGACTTGCATGCCGCAACGCAACATAATACCAAATGCTAAATCCAAAACGAAAGAAAGTTACGCATATGTCGTTCCGTCTTCAGCCTGCCGCCCCTGCCCGTCCGAACCGTTGCCAGCTGTTTGGCCCCGGATCGCGACCTGCGATTTTTGAGAAGATGTCGGCGTCCGATGCGGATGTGATTAACCTTGATCTGGAAGATTCAGTTGCTCCTTCGGACAAGGACGAGGCGCGCCGCAACATCATCCAAGCGACGCATGATGTGGATTGGGGCACCAAGTATCTGACCGTGCGGATCAATGGGCTGGATACGCCTTATTGGTATCGTGATGTGGTTGATTTGCTGGAGAACGCCTCGGATCGGCTCGACCAGATCATGATCCCGAAGGTCGGATGCGCGGCGGATGTTTATGCGGTGGACGCTTTGGTGACGGCCATTGAGAGCGCCAAAGCACGCCGCAAGCCGATTAGCCTTGAGGTCATTATTGAGACCGCTGCAGGCATTGCTCATGTGGAAGAGATTGCCGCAAGTTCCCCGCGTTTACAGGCGATGAGCCTTGGGGCAGCGGATTTTGCGGCCTCGATGGGGATGCAGACAACGGGCATCGGTGGCACGCAGGAAAACTACTATATGCACCGCGAGGGCGAGAAATTCTGGTCCGATCCGTGGCACTGGGCGCAAGCCGCAATTGTGGCTGCGTGCCGCACGCACGGCGTTTTGCCGGTGGATGGTCCGTTCGGAGATCTCAGGGACGACGAGGGCTATCGCGCACAGGCGCGGAGGTCGGCGACGTTGGGAATGGTCGGTAAATGGGCGATCCACCCCAAGCAGGTCGCGATTGCCAACGAGGTGTTTACGCCATCGCACGAGGCCGTGACCGAAGCCCGCGAAATCCTTGCGGCGATGGCACAAGCCCAAGCCATAGGCGCAGGCGCTGCGGTTTATAAAGGGCGGCTCGTAGACCTCGCAAGCGTGCGACAGGCCGAGGTGATCGTGCGGCAATCCGAGATGATTGTCGCAGGTTAGGCCTTGCCCGACATTGCGATCGCTTTGGGCGCTTTACAGCTGCGGGATTCCGAAAGCCGAAACGCTTGCCAGTTTTGGAGTTCTGGTGCTAGCGTGGGGTTACCTAACCGGGCAGCGGGGTGTCTTCCGGACCCGCCCGACGTCAAGAATGACGCGTGAAATCCCCGCAGAACCGGCGTGCTTTCAGGCACGCTTTTTCTGAAACGCACCGGCCGTTTGCTCGGTGCTAAAATACGGGAGATCAGAGATGAAAACAGTTGGTGTTGTCGGGCTTGGGGATATGGGCAGCGGATTGGCGCTGAACCTTATCAAAAATGGTTTCGATGTGGTTGGGATAGACTTGAAGCCCGAGCGAATGGCGGCCTTTGCCGATATGGGCGGGCGTGCTGGAACGCTGAGCGAGATCGGGCGGGCGTCGGCCGCCGTCTTTGTCATGGTGATGAAGGGCGACGACGCGAAGGACGTGATCTTTGACCCGGATGGGCTGATGGCCAATATGGCCGAGGGCTCGGCGGTGATTTTGAGCGCAACGGTGAAGCCAAGCGAGGCCCGCGCGATTGGTGCGGCGATGGAAGGGTCAGGCGTTCATCTGATTGATACACCAGTGTCGGGCGGGTTCCCGGGCGCGCAGGCGGGCACGTTAACCATGATGGCGGCAGCTTCCGGGGATGTGCTGGACGCGTTTGCGCCGGTGATGGAGGCGGTTTCGGCGAATATCCATCGGGTCGGTGACAAGCCCGGGGACGGGCAGACGGTGAAAGCCTGTTTGCAATCGCTGATCGGGGCACAATTTTCGGCGACGTTCGAGGCGGCGGCTTTGGCCGCTAAGGCGGGGGTTTCGGGGCAGGTTTTGCTGGACGTGTTTTCGACCTCTTCAGCGGGCTGTGGTGTGGTGAACAACGCGCTTGAGAAGATCATAGATCGCCAGTTTGAGGGCACCGGAAGCCACATCAATACGATGCACAAGGACCTTACAATCTCGATGGGATTGGGCGAGGAACTTGGTGTGCCGCTTCATACGGCGGGGTCGGCGATGCAGATATTTCATGCAGGGCGGACGAAGTATCCAAACGGGGACAACTGGGTATGCACGCGGGTGATTGAGGAGATCGTCGGCGCGGAATTGCACCGTGATCCGAATGTGTGATGGCGGCGTCGGCGCTTTCGCGCCCGGAGGGCGCTCTGCCCCTCATCCCGAGGTATTTGAAAAGGATGAAGGGAGACCGTGTCGATGAAACTTGGTGTTATCTGCGACGGGATTAGTCGGGATCTGGGTCATACCGTTGATGTGATGGATGAATTTGGGTTGGAATACGCAGAGCTGCAGTTTGTCGGCAGACATGAGGTGGGGGATCATTCGCCCGCCGAGATCGCTGGGATCGATGCGCTCTTACGGGATCGGGGAAAGCCAGTGTCGTGTCTTTCGCGGCATGTGTTTGCGGGGATGACGTCGGCCAACCGGCCGGGTGATGACCTTCATACGACCCATATGGATGCGCTGAAGCGGGTGATCGATATGGCGCATGTGGTGGGGTCCCCGTTGGTACGGATCATGACGCAGAAGAAGGAGCAGATCCTTTGGGGCAGTCATGGTGCTGAAAAGTGGAACGTCGCCCATGGAGCATGGGACACGATGGCGCCGATGATTGCGCCTGCCGTTGAACTCGCGCGCGCCGAGGGCGTGGTTCTGGTGGTCGAAACCGGGAATGGGACGATGGTCAATTCCAACTATACGGCGCGGCGGCTGATCGACGAATTGGATGCCAAGGACGCTTTGCAGGTGCTTTGGGATCCGGCGAACAATTGCTGGTGTCATGAGCGGGCCTATCCCGAGGGCTACGACGCGGTGCGCGGTGGCTATCTGGGGCATGTGCATATCAAGGATGTGAAGGTGGATACACCGCGCGCGACCCTGGAGATACGGCCCATGGGCGAGGGGCAGTTGGGGCCTTTGTTTGGCGATATTGCCGAAGCCTTAAAAGCCGATGGCTATGACGGGGTGGTGTCGTTCGAGAGCGTTTACCATCCAGGAGACGGGGACTTCGAGGCCGGGTTCCGTCAGAATATCGGGGCGTTCAAGGCGCTGTTTGGCTGAGGCTTTACCAGAGAGATTTCTCGGCGCGGGCGGGCCATTCAAGATCGAAGTCGGCGCCGCCAACCTCGCCCGAGGTCATCTCTTTCAAGATGTCTCCCGGACTTGGCAGGCCGTCGCTTTCGTCGCCTGCTGTCCAGAGGCGTGCCCGCATGATGGCGCGGGCGCACTGGAAGTAAACCTGCGTGATGCCGATCACGATGACCGAGCGCGGGTGCGCACCGTCGCGTTCGAAACGGGTGAGCATGTCGGGGTCTGCAGTGACTTTGGCGTTGCCATTGATCCGCACGACGTTGGTTGATCCCGGCACCATGAACATCAGCGAAACGCGTGGATCGCGGACGATATTGCGCAGGCTATCGATGCGGTTGTTGCCGCGCCAATCAGGCATCGCAAGGGTTCTATCGTCAATCTCCGTCACGACGGGGCTGTCGTCTCCGCGCGGGCTGCCGTCAGACCCTTCGGGGCCGACGGTGGTCAGAACGCAGAACCGCGAGGCCATAATCCAGCGGCGATACACAGGCACCATCCGGTCCGCGACTTTGCGCGTGGAAGGTGCTTTGGGCGTGCCATAAAGCGCTTCGAGTTGTTCGATGGTTTCGATCATTGGGGGCCTCTTGCTTCGGCGAGAAGTCGGTCAGAGTTGGTTTCAACCGTCTCTTCGAGTTTAACCATGAACTCTTTAACGCCGAGGCCCGGCGGTATCGGGTCGAGGAATTCGACGACAGCGGTGCCGGGAAGTCTGAGGTAACCGCGTTTGGGCCAGAAGTGACCTATATTGGTGGCGATGGGAATGCAGGTCTGGCCAAGCTGATTATAGAGAAAGCCGGTACCAGCTTTGTATGGTTTTTTGTCGTCGGGTGCGACGCGGGTGCCTTGGGGGTAGATCACCAGTTGGCCCGGATAGCTGCGGCCCTTTTCGACGTCGGCTTTCATTTTGTTGATGGCTTGCCCGCGCTTGCCACGGTCAACCGGAATGCAGCCAGCGCGCAAGGCATACCAGCCAAGAAGCGGAGCGTAGATCAGCTCGCGTTTCATGATGAATTTGCCACGCGGGATGGCGTGGTAAATCACGATGATATCGAAGAAAGACTGGTGTTTTGCCGCGATCATCACTTCGTCCACCGGAGGTGTACCGCGGACTTCTACCTTGAGGCCAATCATCCATGAGGCGCACCAGATGCTGAAGCGGCACCATTCGTGGCAGGCTTTGACGGCCCATTTCGCGTCCCAAATTGCGAAGGGGGCAAAGACGATTGCGTAGCACAGCATCGAGACATAGAGCGTGATGTTGAACAGCATTGATCGGGCAAGTTGCATGGGCTATCCGGCCTCTTTCAAGCGGCGCGCGGCGGCGGCGCGGGTGGCGGCGAAGGCAAGCGCGGCGGCGGCCAGTGGAACCAGAAGCGGCCAGATCCATTCCGCTCCCTGAAAGCCAACGGCGCTGGCAAGACCACCCCCTGCAACCGTGGGGATTAGGGCGACCGCGAAAAGGCCGATGATCGTGCCAGCGGCGGCACCGGCAAGCGTGCGCAAACTGAAACGGCGGGTAAAGGCGCGGGTGATATAGCTGTCTTCCGCTCCCACAAGGCGCAAAACATCGATCACCTGGCCATTTGCGGAAATAGCGGCCGAGGCGGCAAGGGCGACGGTGACCCCGGTAACAATTGCGATAAGAAGCAGCGCGATAAGCGAAAGCGTGCGCAACCCGCGCGCGGCGTCGACCATAGGTGCGCGCCAGCGGCCGTGGTCGTCATAGACGGCTCCGGGCGCTTCGGCGGCAAGGCGTTGGCGCAGGCCTATCACGTCGGGGCCATTTTCAGTCAGAGTGACGTCGATCAGGATCGGCAGACGCAGGGTTTCAATCGGCAGATCAGAGCCAAACCATGGTTGCAACAAAAGCGCCTGTTCATCGTTCGACAGCCGTCTTGTGCCACCAATGCCGGGGGTTTGAGACAGGATAGTTTCAACCGTCTCGGCCTGAACAGCGGCCATCTCGACCGGAGCGGAAATGCGGACTGTTGCAGTGTCAGCAAGCGAGGCTTCCCAGTCGCCCGCCTGCCGTCCAGCAGACAACGCGAGGGCAAGAACGAAGACTGCCAGGAAGGCCATGGCGGCGGCGCAAGCGATTGTGAGCATCGCGGTGTAGCCAGTGCGGGGGACGACGCTTTCGGCAGAGGTATCGCCCTTGAGCAGGAGGAGAAGCGCGTTCAAAGTTCGGCTCCGGCAAGTTCGACAGCACCGTCGCGCAGACGCAGAACACGGGTCGAAACGCGTGTTTTTGCCTGCCTTATCAGAGACATATCATGCGTAGCGCAAAGCACAGTTTTGCCTAAGAGGTTGAGTTCAATCAGAAGGCCAAGGATTTTCAGCGACATTTCCCAGTCGACGTTGCCGGTGGGTTCGTCCGCCAAAATGATGTCAGGTGACAAGATCACAGCACGGGCAAGGGCGGCGCGTTGGCGTTCGCCGCCCGACAATTCGGGCGGGCGATGATCGGAGAGCGCGTTCAGACCAACCCAGTTCATCAGCTCGGACATATCGGTGCGCGCGGCCTCGACGTTTCCGCCGGACACGGTCACCGGAAGCAGCACGTTTTCAGCGACACTTAGGTGGTCGATGAAGCGGCAATCCTGATGCACAACGCCGATGCGGCGGCGCAGGCGGGCGATGGCGTCGCGGTCCATGTGGCCCGTGTCTTCGTCAAAGAGCGTGACGCGGCCTTCGGTCGGCTGCAGTTCGCCGTAGCAAAGTTTGATGAGGGTGGTTTTGCCCGCGCCAGAGGGGCCCGTGAGGAAGTGAAAGCTGCCCGGCGCAAGTTGAAGCGACACGTCTCGAAAGAGCGTGTTGTCGCTATAACTCATTGTGACAGAGTTCAGCGCGATTGCAGATCGGTCAGCCATGTCGCGACGCTTTTGCCTTAGTCGTGAGATGCATGCAACGACGCTTTGAGTTCGGCGTGGAAAGTGGTAAACACCAGCGAACGCCGAAACGGGCTGTGGTGAACACCGGTCCGGCGGCATAGAGGCTAAAAAGAGCAAGGGCAATAAGATGCGATTGATCTGTCCCAATTGCACGGCGCAATACGAAGTCGACGCAACCATGATCCCCGACGAGGGACGTGACGTGCAATGTTCGAATTGCGGGCACACGTGGTACGAGCTTGCACCGCAGGCAAAAGAAGCTTTGGCGCCCGATGCCGCGCCGGACGTCGATCCCGAACCATGGGAGACGCCTGAGGTTGAGGCGGACGGCGACCCCGAGATTGCGCCGGGGCCTGAGTTGGAGCCGGAACCAGAATTTGAACCTGCGTCCGAAATTATGTCTGAGGCACCGGAGCCGGAGGTTGAGGAGCCTTGGGAAGCGGAACGTAAACCTGAACCTACGCCTGAACCGGAAGACGACGAGGATGACGACGATCAGGACGACAGTTGGGACTGGCCGGAAACACGTCTGCTTTCCCCGGCGGAAGACCCTGACACGCCCGTGGGGGCCAAGCTGTCCAACATGCGGCGTCCGGCGGATGTGGCAGCCCTTGATTTGCTGCGCGAAGAGGCCGAGCGTGAGATTTCTAGGCGCAAGCCGTCAACCACTTCATCGCTTGAGGTTCAGACCGATTTCAGCCTGGACGCCCCTGCCGAAGAAGAGACCCCGTCGCGGGCTTTGAAGGCGCGGATGGCGCGACTTAATACGCGCGATGCCTTGGCAGAAGCGGAAGACGAATACGTCGAGCCACGGCGCGAATTGCTGCCGGATATGGATGAAATCAACTCGACCTTGCGACCCGGTGGGGACCGCGACACCCGGCATGCGCGCTCGCCCGACGAAGAGTTGCTGCATCGCAAAGGCTTCCGGATTGGGTTTGTGGCCTCGGTTGGAATCGCGGCCGTGATGGTGATCGCCTATGCATGGGCGCCGTCGATTGCATCTGCCCTGCCACCCACGGAAGGCGCTTTGATTTCTTATGTGGATGTCGCGAATTCAGCGCGAGATGCGCTTGACACTCTGTTCGGTGGCGGTGCTTAGCCTGTCTTAACGCTTGCGCGTGACTTTCCGCTTTTTGCTGGCCGCTTTGGTTGCTTTGCGCCGCACGGGGCCGCCGCGACGACGCGAGGTGGGGCCGCGTTTGATAGCTTTGCCGTCGACGTTGAGCAGTTCCAGCATCAGGCCGCCGGTGACCGGGACGGCTTCGGCCAGGCGCACCGTGACGCGCAGGCCAAGACCAAGCGTCAGGCCGGTGTCAGAGCCTTGGAGCGTTTGGCTGTCAGCGTCGAAGTGGAAGAATTCCGAGCCAAGCGAACGCACCGGGATCAACCCGTCAGCGCCGGTTTCATCAAGTTTCACGAAAGCGCCGAACCGTTGAATGCCCGAGATACGGCCCGTCAGTTCGGCGCCGATCCGATCAGACAGGAACGCCGCCAAGTAGCGATCGGAGGTGTCGCGTTCGGCGATCATCGAACGGCGTTCGGTATCAGAGATATGCATGCCAGTTTCTTCAAGGTTTTCGACCTCTTGGTGAGACAGGCCGTCGTCACCCCATTTGTGGGCCGACACAAGCGCACGGTGGACGATCAGGTCAGCGTAGCGCCGGATCGGCGAGGTGAAGTGAGCGTAAGATTGCAGCGCAAGACCGAAGTGGCCGAAGTTTTGCGGAGCGTAATAGGCTTGGGTCATTGACCGCAATGTGGCGATATTGATCTGTTCGCTGTAGTCCGTGCCAGCAGCGGCGTGCAACAAGCGGTTAAGGTGCGCGGTCTTAAGGACCTGCCCCTTTGCAAGCGTGAGGCCCGCAGATTGTGCTGTTTCGCGCAGAGCGTCGAGTTTTTCAGGGTTCGGTTCCTCGTGGACGCGGTACAGGAGCGGTTGCTTTTTCGCGACAAGCGTTTCGGCAGCGGCGACGTTGGCCAGCACCATAAATTCCTCGATCAGCTTGTGCGCATCAAGGCGGTCTCTGAAAGCAACGGATGTGACGCGGCCGTCGTCGTTCAGGATGATCTTTCGCTCGGGCAGATCCAGATCAAGCGGCTGGCGTGCTTCGCGTGCTTTTTTAAGGGCAGCGTAGGCGGCGTACAGCGGCTTCAAAACACAATCAAGAAGCGGCGCGGTGCGGTCGTTCGGCCTGCCGTCGATAGCATCCTGCACTTCTTCGTAGTGCAGAGATGCCAGAGATTTCATCAGGCCGCGCACGAATTTATGACCGATCTTTTCCCCCGCCGTGTTGATCTGCATTCTGACGGCAAGGCAAGCGCGCGGCACCCCTTCGTGAAGCGAGCAGAGATCACCCGACAAACGATCCGGCAGCATCGGCACGACTCGGTCGGGGAAATAGGTTGAATTGCCGCGCTTGCGCGCCTCCTGGTCAAGCGCTGATCCGGAGCGGATATAATGAGCGACATCGGCGATAGCGACCCAGACGACATGGCCACCTTCGTTTTTGGGATCATCATCGGCGTGGGCGAAGCAAGCGTCGTCGTGATCGCGGGCATCGCTTGGGTCGATGGTGATCAGCGGCATTTCCGTGAGATCTTCGCGAGCCTTGAGGTCTGCGGGCTTCATCCCGTCAGCTTCTGCTATGGCCTCATCAGGGAAGTCATCGGGGATGCCGTGTTGGTGGATCGCGATGAGCGAGACGGCTTTGGGCGCAGACGGATTCCCAAGCCGGGCGACGATGCGCGCCTTGGGCAGGCCCATGCGGTCCTTCGGGCCGGCCTGTTCGGCTTCGACCAATTCGCCGTCTTTCGCGCCGTTTATGGCGTCGCTTCCGACACGCCATTCGCGGTCAGCGCCTTTGTCGATCGGAAGGATACGGCCGCCTTCGGCGTGTTTGCGGAAAACACCCAACAGGCGTTTAGGGTTCGTGCCGATGCGGCGAATGAGGCGGCCTTCATAGGCGTGATCTTCGTCTTTGACCTGAGTTAGACGGGCAAGGATGCGGTCTCCTGCGCCAAGGGCGGGTTCGGAGGCCTTCAGGATCAGGAGGACGCTGGGTTCGGCGCCTTCGCCCTCCCATTCAAGCGGGCGGGCGAAGAGGTCGCCATCGGCGTTTGGTTCGATAACTTGCAGAACTGAAACGGGCGGCAGGCTCTCGGGATCACGGTAGGTCTTGCGATGCTTTTCAAGGTGGCCGTCTTCTGCAAGCTCTTTCAGCAGGCGTTTAAGGTCGATGCGGGCCGCGCCTTTGATGCCAAAGGCTTTGCCGATGTCACGCTTGTTGGTCCGGGTCGGATTTTCCGAGATCCATGCGAGAATTTCGTCTTTTGTGGGGATGCTTGCCATGCGTGCGGGCTATCATGGGGCGTGGCGCGCGTCACGAGGGATTTATCTTACGGGAGCGCTGCCCCGTCCGCCTCATGCGCCCCCCCCCAAGGTGTTTTTGAATGGGTGACGTCAGAGATCGGTTGCAGTGTCGACGTCGCGCAGGGTGGCGGTTTTGGCGATAGGGGTGGGGAGGGTTTTTTCTGTGTCTTTCAGCGCGTGCTCGGTTGACCAGCGGACGTTTTGGAACAGGGTCGGTGGCGCACGCCGGGGGTGTTTCACGCCGACGAGCCAGTAGCCGCCGTCGGGGGCGGGGCCAAGGACGGACGCGTTTTCGCCCAGAACGCGAAAAGCCTGCGCGATATGGGGGGAGGTTACGCCGGGGATGTCCGCACCGATAACCAGGGTCGGGCCTGTGGTGGAGCGCAGCATGCGGGCCATGCGGTCCCCGAGGTTTCCAGGGCCTTGAGGGAGCCGTGCGATATCTTCAGGCCAGACGCGGCTTTGCAGGCCTTCGCGGTCCGGCGCAACAGCGAGGATGATGTGCCAGCGCGGGTCCCGCAGGCGGCGGATCAACGCGCGGGTTTGGTGACGAAACCACCACGCCGCGTGGGTCATGCCGATGTCGCGTCCCAAACGAGTTTTGGCGTAGCCGGGGCGCGGTTCTTTGACCATGATGACGAGGGTCGGCTGCCTCACAGCGGGCGAACCATTTCCTGATGCGGCATGCCTGCGTCGACAAACTCGTCGCCTATCTGGCCGAATCCGAGGGATTCGTAGAAGGCGACGGCCTCGATCTGTGCGCCAAGACGGGCTTCGGTCAGGTGCGGGCGGGACGCGAACTCTGCAAGGGCGGCGCGCACGATGGCGGCTCCTATACCTTTGCCGCGGTGAGCTTTAAGAACGGCAAGGCGGCCAATTTTGCCCGTGGTGCCTTTTTCGAGGAGCCGCGCGGTGCCGACCGGGCTGCCGTTGTCGGTGGCGAGCAGATGCGTGGCAGTATCGTCCAAACCGTCAATGTCTTCTTCAAGGCCGATGCCCTGTTCTACCACGAAAACCAGTTTCCGGATCATGTGGCAGGTATCGATATCGCGGGTCGTGGTGATCTTGGTCATGACGTTAGCTTGCGAAATAGTCGTCAAGGATGCGGGCGTAGATCGCCTTCAGGCCGTGGATGTCGGAAAGCTCAACCCGCTCATCGACCTGATGCATGGTTTGCCCGACCAGGCCGAATTCGACCACGGGACAATGGGATTTCACAAAGCGCGCGTCCGAAGTGCCGCCGGTGGTGGACAGTTCTGGCGTGACGCCGGTTTCGGCTTCGACCGCTTTGGCGATCAGGTCCGACAAAGCACCCGGCGGGGTGACGAAGCTTTCGCCTGACACTTGGATTTTCATCGCGATGTCTATGCCTGTTTCATCCGCAACGGCGGCGGCTTGCACTTTTAACCAGTCCGTCAGAGTCGCCGAGGAATGGCTGTCGTTGAAGCGGATGTTGACGGTGGACCGACAAGCGGCGGGGATCACGTTGTTGGCTGGATTTCCCGTATCAAAGGTGGTGACGGCCAGCGTTGAGGCGTCGAAGTGATCCGTGCCATCATCAAGCGCGTGGGTCGCAAGGCGATCCATCAGGCGGGCAAGTGCGGGGACCGGATTCTTTGCGCGATGCGGATAGGCCGAGTGACCCTGCACGCCGGTCGCGGTGAAATAGGCGGTCATCGAGCCGCGACGACCGATCTTGATGGTATCGCCAAGCGTGTTCGGGCAGGTCGGCTCGCCCACAAGGCAGACGTCCATCGCCTCGCCGTTAGTGTCCATCCAGTCGAGAATAGCGCGCGTGCCGTCGATGCCCATGTCTTCTTCATCGCCGGTTAGGGTGATCATGATCGCACCGTCGGGCGGGTTGGTCCGGGCGCGGTCAACAGCGGCGGCGACAAAGGCCGCAACGCCGGATTTCATATCCGCGGCGCCGCGTCCGAACATCGTGGTGCCGTCGATATGCGCGCTGAACGGCGGATAGGTCCAATCGGCGGGATCACCAACGGGCACCACATCAGTGTGGCCGTTGAAGCCGAAGGTTTTGGCATGACCCTTGGGGCCGAAGCGGGCAACAAGGTTCAGGATATTGCCCCGGTCAGCGCGGAAGGTGTCAAAGCCTGCCTCTTTCAGAAGCGAGGCCAAAAGCGGAATGGCACCGCCGTCTTCAGGGGTGACAGAGGCGCACTGGATCAGTCGTGCAGTGAGGTCAGCGGGGTCAATGGTCATAACAACGTGCTACATTGGCCGTTACGCGACTTCAACGCCCGGAATGTGTGAGGATCGCTGACACGGCGTCCGGCAATTGCGAGGCATGGTCGATTAGGGTCGCGGCTCCGACCCAGTCTTCCGGTGTGCCATAGCCCCAGCGCACCGCAATCGCGGGCATGCCAACTTCGGCTGCAGCCCCCATGTCGTGATAGCGATCGCCAGCCATAACCGATGCGTCCGCCGTTTCGCCCGTTTTCTCCAGCGCATAGGCGAGAAGATCGCCCTTCCAGTTGCGGGTACCATCAAGCTCGGGGCCGAACTCAGCCGTCATGAAGGGTGCAAGGCCGAAATGCGCTGTGATTTGCGTGGCATAGGCGTGAGGTTTGGCAGTCATGAGGTAAAGGCGGTGGCCAGCATCGCGCATGGCTTGAAGAGCAGGGATGATGCCGTCGTAGATTTCGGCATCGTACATTCCCGAAGCCTGGTAATGGATGCGGTAGGCGTCAAGGATCGGGTCCGGGTTGGCAATGCCAAGCTTAGCGAAACTATCGATGAAAGGGGGCCCGATCATCCAGGTCAGATCACTGGTGGCGTGGTCATCCATGCCGTGGGTTGCAAAGGCATGCGACAGCGATCCGGTGATGCCGGGCCGCGAATCCATTAACGTTCCGTCAAGATCAAGGAAAACGGCGGTCATTTTTTATCCTCGAAAAAGGGGGTCATTTGCGCGACGATAACGGCGTTGTCGTCCAATGCGCGCTGCATCAGTGCGCGTTCTTCATCGTCGATCTCGTGGCCTCCGGCCTCGCGTTCCTCAACGGTGCCATAGCCGGTGACGTCCAAAGGCGCGACATCGGCTTTTTTCAACACGGCAACAGCCTCGCGGACCGCTTCGGCCTCGTCCACGCCGGTGGCATAACATACAAGCGCACCGCCGGTCGCACCCTTTGGCAAACCGTCACCGTCTTTGCGGCCGATCTGTATAAGAAGCGTGAAGACCTGCTGCGGTCGGGATGTCTTGTCCTTTGCCATGCGACTTTACCTGTCAGACACGAACGCTGGGTGCAAGACGCAGATCAGCTCTTCCAGGGGATCAAAGTAACGGTGGCAGGCTCGGGCGGTGCGAGACCTTCGGGGCGCTGGTAGAGGTTTCGAAACGCCGCCAAAGCAGGCCCCGAAACTTTATCGATCAGGGACCAGATCCACCCGACTTCGGTGGCGTCAGCCCCGGCAAGGATGGCCGAGGTTAAAGATCGCTCGCCGCTACCATCCAAAAGCGTCAGGACGGCCTCTCGCGTCATCTTCAGACATTTCGCAGGCTCCTGAGCGGGCCCAAGGTCGATCCGCCCGGCAAGTTCGGCCGCTTTGAACGCCCTCATCAGCGCCGCGCGCAACGCGGGACAGACAAGAGCGTATTGGGCGTGAAAGGCCACCCAATTCCAGTAAAGCGTATCAGGCGGATCGTCTGCCTGGCGCATATCCGTCAAGACCAAGGCGGTCGCGAACAGGAAGATCGGGAAATCATCATCCGGCAGAGCGGCGGCCAACAAGATCGAAGTATGCACGTCGAAATCGCCTGGATGACGGAATTTTGTGCCCCACGACACAATAGGGGCCAAAATACAGGTACCATTGCCCGTCAAAGACAGGAAACCGGCGATCAACCGCGATCGGGTATCTTGCGACGTCTCGCGGAGCATAGCCCCCAAATCACCAAGCGCCTGGCGTGAGCGGCAACCATCCGCTGAACTCTTAAACATGGCGAATAGATACCCCACGCAAAGCACTCCAGGGGTATTGCCGGGACCGGTCTGAGCTTCTTTCGGTAAAAAAAGTCCTTGGGGGTGAATTTTCCAAGAGGCAAAAACGGGGCAGAAAGCCCCTTCTTTTTTTAAGGATCGAATGCGCCGAAAGGCGCTCTATCTGATCAGTCGCGCAGCAGCTCGTTGATCGCAGTTTTCGAGCGGGTGCGCTCGTCCACGCGCTTTACGATCACCGCGCAATACAGGTTAACACCGTTCTTGGATGGCAGCGATCCCGCCACAACCACCGAATAGGGCGGCACTTCG
>NZ_CALJXO010000046.1:0-3207 GCF_937988555.1 uncultured Boseongicola sp.
CCCCACAATCGCGATCAGCACGATACGGAATGTCCATTTGATATAGGCCATGCGGGCTCTCCTTGTTTGAAGATCAGATAGGGGTTTGGAGTGGTGGCTCGCAAGGGCTTTCCCTGATGGACGAGATAAGACAGTCTTGCAACATGGGTTGAACTGCGCCGGGAACGTGCAAAGTGATGGGGCAAAGGACTGTATGAAACGTGCGAGGGTGCCGGCATTGCTGACGGTTCTTACGGGTGAGTTTGACACGCAGCCTGCGGCGTTTGCCTATCTGTTGCAGGAGGCGGGCCGATACGGGTTGACGTTTGATCTGGCCGATGTGGATGTCATTCAGTCGGCGCGGACCGTGCGATTGGCGCATTATTTCCGCCCGGCGATTGTCGCGCGGATCGAGGCCTTGATGGGTGTAGCGGACACGGTGATTGTGGTGCGCCCGTCGGCGTTGACCACGCGGCGTGATTTTCCGGGGTCGGGGTCGGATTTGCGGCTTTTGGGGCGGTTTGCAGGGCAAATCATCGAGGCAGAACAGGACCTGACATGGCCATAGCGGGCGCGCGGAATTTGATCACGGATGTGCCGGGACTGCGCGTCGGACAAGCGGCGGATGCGGCGTTGAAGTCAGGTGTCACCGTTTTGATCGGCGACGCGCCGATGGTCGCAGGCGTGCATGTGATGGGCGGTGCACCCGGCACGCGGGAGACGGATTTATTGCGCCCTGATGCATTGGCCGAGGCGGTGGACGCGTTGGTGTTGTCGGGCGGGTCGGCTTTTGGATTGGATGCGGCGTCAGGCGTTGTGGACGGTTTGCGCGGCGATGGACGCGGGTTCGAGGCGGCGGGACATTTGGTGCCGATCGTGCCGGGGGCGATCCTGTTTGATCTGGCCAATGGCGGCGACAAGGATTGGGCGGCGAACCCTTACGCGAGGCTTGGTCGGGTGGCGTATGACGCGCGCTGCCTGGACGTGGCGCTCGGGACGGCGGGTGCCGGAACAGGCGCAACGGTGGCCGGTCTAAAGGGCGGGATCGGATCGGCATCGGCTGTTTTGGCGTCGGGTGTGACCGTTGGGGCTTTGGTGGCGGTGAATGCGCTGGGGCAGGTTACAGTTGGTGACGGGCCTCGGTTTTGGGCCGCACCTTTTGAAGAGGGCGACGAATTTGGCGGGCTTGGGGTTGAGATTGCGCCTGGCGGTGGCCCTCGAACCAAGCTTGATAGTGCGGGCAATACGACGATCGCGATCGTGGCGACGGATGCGATTTTGACCAAGGCAAGTGCGACCAGAATGGCGGTGGGGGCGCATGACGGGATGGCGCGGGCCATTGTGCCGTCGCATACACCGAGGGACGGCGATCTGGTGTTTGCGGCGTCGACCGGGCAGCGCGCGCTTACGCCTGAAGACCAGCTTTTGCTTGGTCACGTTGCGGCGACATGTCTTGCGCGTGCGGTTGCACGGGCGGTCTACAATGCGACGCCTGCGGCGGACGATCCCTTCCCGACGTGGCGCGAAAAGTTTGCTTAGGCAGCTTAGTCCCTGAGAATTGAACGCACCAGTGGGCTGTCGGGGCGTTCAAGATCGTCCAGAATATCGAAGTGATGGCGACCGGGGGCGATGCGCATGTCACGGTGCCAGGCTTCGCTGAGCCATCGTGCCTGATCCAGAAACACAGGGCGTTCCTCGGCGCCGACCCAGGTGGTGACGGGAACGGGCAGGGGGGTGTGGTCGACCGGGCTTTCGGCGATGGCTTCGGCTTCGTTCAGCTTCAGCGACTGGTTCATCGTTGTTTCCAGAAGCGGGCGCAGATCGGAGAGGGGCGAGATCGGGACCACGCGGGCGATACGATTGCGCACTTCTGTCTGCATCGCGACATCGCGGCAGAGCATGCGGGCCACAAGATGGCCCCCTGCGGAGTGCCCGGTGAGATAGATCGGGCCTTTGACATAGGACGCAGCCTTTTCCACCGCGCGGGCGATCGAGCGGGTGATCTGGGTGATGCGCGCCTCAGGCGCCAGCGGATAGGAGGGCATGGCGACAGCGAAGCCGCGCGCTGTGCAGCCCCGCGCGAAGTGCGACCAGTAGGATCGGTCGAATTTGTGCCAGTAGCCGCCGTGGACGAAAACCACGAGACCTTCGGCACGTCCTGCCGGGTGGAACAGGTCGAGTTTCTCGCGCTCATGCGCACCGTAGGCTGCGTTGAGGCGCGCGCGACCGATGGCGGCTTCGGTCTCGCGAAACTCGCGCGCGGCGTCGACCCAAGTGTCGATGTAGTCGGCGGCGTTCGGTATGAAATCCGCATTTGCATAGGCGATATCGTTTTTCATCTCGTCCTCGGGAGCGGGGTCGGGGTATAGAGCGTTTGAAAGCACGCGACGCTCACAAGCGCCAGACCCGGGAGAGATGATATGTTGGATACAACGACCGACCTTAAGAGCCTTTTGAAGGATCCGGCTCTGCTTGAAACCCGCGCTTATCTGGCCGGCGAGTGGGTCGACGGCGCTGGCCGGCGCACGTTTGATGTGACGAACCCGGCGCGTGGCGATGTGATTGCCTCCGTGGCGGATGTGGATCGTGGACAAGTCGCAACGGCGATTGCGGCTGCAAAGATAGCGCAACGGGACTGGGCGGCGCGGACAGCGAAAGAGCGCGCAAACACGATGCGCCGCTGGTTTGATCTGATGGTCGCGCACGCCGACGACTTGGCGACCATCCTGACGGCCGAGCAGGGTAAGCCGCTGGCCGAAGCCAAGGGCGAGATCATTTATGGCGCGTCGTTTATTGAATGGTTCGCGGAAGAGGCGAAGCGCGTCTATGGCGAGACCGTTCCGGGCCACCAGCCTGACAAGCGCATCACAGTTTTGCGCCAACCAATTGGCGTTTGCGCGGCGATTACGCCTTGGAATTTCCCGAACGCGATGATCACGCGCAAAGTTGGCCCCGCTTTGGCGGCTGGTTGTTCGATTTTGGTACGCCCGGCGACGCTGACGCCTTTGTCCGCCTTAGCTTTGGGCGTGTTGGCAGATCGTGCAGGATTGCCGAAGGGCGTTTTGTCGATCGTTCCCGCGTCCGATGCATCCGGCATCGGCAAAGAGTTTTGCGAGAACCCGACCGTCGCCAAACTGTCGTTTACCGGATCGACCGAAGTGGGCCGCATCCTGCTGAAACAGGCCGCCGATCAGGTGATGAAGTGTTCGATGGAGCTTGGTGGCAACG
>NZ_CALJXO010000047.1:0-27095 GCF_937988555.1 uncultured Boseongicola sp.
AAGGCGCGCCACGTGGATCGGTTTGCGGTCGGTCAAGTCCGCCACCTGATGCCGGCAGGATGTGCCATCCGCGACAATCAACGTACCCTTGTCCGCCGCGCGCACTGCCGGGGCCAGATCGGCCTCTGCCATTTTGCGCGAAATCTCATGTGTTTCGACACCATAGCCAAAAGAACCGGCCATGCCACAACAACTGGTCTCGACCACCTCAACTTGGGTATCTGGCAAAAGCGACAGGGTCTTTTCCACGCTCGACATCACACCCATTGCCTTTTGGTGGCAGTGGCCATGCAGCATGATCCGGGGCGCGGGAGAGCGCAGGGGCAGGTTGAATTCGGGGTTGTCGTCCTGATCGGCGATATATTCCTCAAGCATCCGGGCCTGTTTGGCCAAAAGCGCTGTATCCTTGCCGGGCATCAGACCCGGAATTTCATCGCGCAGTGTGAGCAGACAGCTGGGTTCCAGCCCGATGATCGGCAGCCCTCTTTGCGCATAGGGCAGCAGGGCGTCCACAAGCCGCTGTGCCTCGGCCTTGGCTTCGTCCAAAAGGCCGGCTGACAGAAAGGTGCGGCCACAACACAGCGGGCGTTCGCCTTTGGGGGCTGCGGCCACATGCACATCGACCTCTGCGGCTTGCATCACCTTGAGGGTCGCGCGCAGGTTTTCAGGTTCAAAGTAGCGGTTGAAACAATCGGCAAAGACCACCGCCTGTGGGCTGTCAGTGCGGCGCGCCTCTTCGTTCGTGAAGGGCCGTGCACTCCATTCTGGCAGGTCGCGGCTGGCGGTGAAACCGGTCAGCTTTTCGGTCAGTTTTGCAAGCCCCGGCACCCGGTTGCGCAGATTGGCCATGAAGGGCAGGCGGGCAGCCCAGGGCGCATAGCGGGGCAGGTAGGCCACCAGCCTGTCATGCAGGCTGATGCCATGTTTCTTGGCACGGGCGGCTTGCACCTCGATCTTCATGCGGGCCATGTCGACCCCAGTGGGGCATTCGCGTTTGCACCCCTTACAGGACACACAAAGCATCATCGTCTCGGCCATCTGCTCAGAACTCAGCGCATCCGGCCCCAACTGCCCGGTGATGGCCAGTCGCAGGGTATTGGCACGGCCGCGGGTCAGATCCTGTTCCTTGCGCGTCACCCGGAACGAGGGGCACATCAAGCCCCCCTTGAGCTTGCGGCAGGCACCATTGTTGTTGCACATCTCAACAGCGCCCTGAAATCCGCCGCCACTGCCAGTCCATTCGGACCAGTCCAGACCCGTCTCAAACTCAGGTGCCGCATAATCGGGGCCATAGCGGAACAGACGGCGATCATCCATCTTGGGCGCATCCACGATCTTGCCCGGATTGAACAGACCCTTGGGATCAAAACGCTTTTTGACCTCGGCAAAATTGGCAACCATGCGCGGGCCAAACATCTTTTCATGAAACTCAGAGCGCACCAGCCCATCGCCATGTTCGCCCGAATGCGAGCCTTTGTACTTGGCCACCAGATCAAAGCATTCCTCTGCGATGGCACGCATCGTTTTGACGTCTTTGTCCAGCTTCAGGTTCAGTACAGGGCGTACATGCAAACAGCCGACCGAGGCATGGGCGTACCAGGTGCCTTTGGTGCCGTATTTTTCAAAGATCTGGGTCAGCCCGGCCGTATAATCCGCAAGATCAGGCAGTTCGACCGCACAGTCTTCGACAAAGGAGACGGGCTTGCCGTCATCCTTCATGGACATCCTGATGTTCAGGCCAGAGCTGCGCAGATCCGCGATGCGGGCCTGCATCTTGGGGTCGATCACCCGCGTGACGCCGCCCCAGTTCTTGGCTGTCCCCGACCAGGAGAAACCCAAATCACCCATCATCTCTTCAAGCTGCTTGAGCTTGCCCAGATGCAGGCTGGGGTCTTCTTCGGAAAATTCGACCAAAAGCAGGGCTTCGGGCGTGCCGGTGACGAATTCCTCGATGGTTTGGCGGAACATCGGGATGTCGCGGGCCAAGGCAATCATCGTCGCATCGACCAGTTCAACCCCCTGAGGGTTCAGTGTCACCAGATGCTGGGCCGCATCCATGGTCTGATGGAAGGTCGGAAAGTGGCAAACCGCCAGCACTTTTTGCGACAGAATGGGCCAAAGCTTCAGCTCGATGGCGGTGGAATAGGCAAGAGTACCTTCTGAACCCACCAGCAGATGCGCCAGATTATTTGGTGTGTCCTTGGGCGTCAGTGCGTCGATGTTATAGCCCCCGACGCGCCGCATCACCTTGGGGAATCGTGCGTCGATCTCGGCCGCCTCCCGCGCACCAAGCCGCAGCAGGTCATCTGACAGGGCTGCAAAATCGGCTGATTGCGCGGCACCTGTGGGCCCGAAATGGTGCTTGCTGCCATCGGCCAGGATCGCATCAATCGACAAGACATTGTCGCGCATCATCCCGTAGCGCAGCGATTTACCCCCGCAAGAGTTGTTCCCTGTCATCCCGCCGATGGTCGCCCGCGACGCGGTTGAGACATCAACCGGGAACCACACGCCATGGGGTTTGAGGGCGCGGTTGAGTTCATCCAGCACAATGCCCGGGCGCACAACACAGCGCAGGTTTTCCACATCCAGTTCAAGAATATCATTAAAGTACTGGGTGTTATCCAGAACAAGTGCCTCGTTCACGGTCTGGCCGCATTGCGACGTGCCGCCACCGCGCGCCAGGATCGGCACACCTTGCTGGCCCGCGATCTCAATCGTTGCGCGAATGTCATCTTCGGACGTGGGCGACAGAACGCCCAGCGGCATCATTTGATAAAGCGAGGCATCCGTCGCGTACCGACCCCGCGAATAGGGGTCAAACAACAGGTCTCCCTGAACGCGTTTCTCAAGAACGTCGGCAAGATGTGACATGATCGTTCCAGTTCCTTGGGGAAGATGTGCGATTATTCGATTGACATAATTATGAATTCAAAATTACGTTGGCACAACAAAAAAGCAAACCAAGCTGGCGCAGCGGCTGGCTTTCAGAAAAATATGGGTCTGGGGCCTGATGTCATGAGAAAAGCTGGTCGTCACTTTCTGCAAATTCCGGGTCCAAGTGCGGTACCTGACCGTATTCTAAGCGCCATTGGCCAACAAACCATCGACCACCGTGGTCCGGATTTTGCCAAGGTGGGTCTGCGCGCATTGGAGGGGCTGAAGGCAATCTTCAAGACCAAAGAGCACGTCTTTATCTATCCCGCGTCAGGGACGGGCGCTTGGGAAGCGGCACTGGTCAACACGCTGTCACCCGGCGACCGGGTACTGATGTTTGAAACAGGTCACTTTGCCACCTTGTGGAAGAAACTTGCCGAAAAGCTGGGCCTTCAGGCGGAATTCATCGAAGGCGACTGGCGCGGCGGCGCTGACCCTGACCAGATCGAAGCCTATCTGACCGAAGACAAGACACACCAGATCAAGGCGGTCTGTGTGGTGCATAATGAAACATCCACCGGCTCAGTGTCGTCCATCGCGGCGGTGCGCAAGGCCATCGACAACGCAGGCCACCCCGCGCTGTTCATTGTTGATACGATCTCGGGTCTTGCGTCTCTGGACTACCAGCATGACGCTTGGGGCGTTGATGTGACTGTTTCAGGCTCGCAAAAGGGTCTGATGCTGCCGCCCGGCCTGTCGTTCAACGCGGCAAGCGCCAAGGCAATCGCAGCCAACAGAACGGCCAAGCTGCAACGGTCCTATTGGGATTGGGCCGAAATGATTGGCCCCAACAAGACAGGTTATTTCCCCTATACGCCTGCCACCAACCTGCTTTACGGTCTGAACGAGGCTGTCGACATGCTGCATGAAGAGGGGCTGGATAATGTATTCGCGCGTCATGCCCGCCACGGTGCCGCGGCCCGTGCGGCAGTGCGCATATGGGGGCTTGAGGTGCTTTGCGCAGCACAGGGTCAGGAAAGCGGTGTGCTGACGGCCGTAAGACTGCCCGAAGGCCACAGCGCCGATGCCTTCCGCGCCACAACGCTTAAGCATTTTGACATCTCTCTGGGCAACGGGCTGTCAAAGGTGGCCGACAAGGTCTTCCGGATCGGTCATCTGGGAGATTTCAACGATCTGATGCTGGTCGCCACATTGGCCGGCGTCGAAATGGGACTGAAGAAGGCAAATGTTCCCCACCAAGAGGGTGGGGTGCAAGCAGCCATGAGCATGCTTGCCTAAGACCAATGGCCCCAAAAGGGGCGACACCAAATAACTCTGGGAGGAGAACATCATGAAACTATTTACAAAAATGCTGGCGGCTACGGCTGCGATTGGCCTGTCATCTACGGCTTATGCTGCCGACATGACCATGAAATTTGGCCATGTGGGCGCACCGGGGTCCCTGTTTGAAGCCTCGGTCGATAATTTCGCCGGCTGCGTGAACGGCGCGATGGGTGATAAGGTCGACGTGCAGACCTTTGGTTCGTCCCAGTTGGGCAAGGACAAAGAACTGCTGCAAAAGATCAAGCTGGGTCAGGTCGATTTCTCATTGCCGTCTTCGGTGATGTCATCCGTCGACGATTCATTTGGCATCTTCGAGATGCCCTATATCATTTCTGACCGCGACCACATGCGTCGTGTCCAGGCCGAGATGATGGATGTGTTCCAGGACGCGGCCCACGAGAACGGCTATCACATTGTCGGTCTGGCTGAGAACGGCTTCCGCCACATCACCAACAACGTGCGTCCGATCAATGTGCCCGCCGATCTGGCCGGGATCAAACTGCGCACACCAAACGGTGTATGGCGTCTGAAAATGTTCCAGGAATATGGTGCAAACCCCACGCCCATGGCCTTTTCTGACGTGTTTACCGCGTTGCAAACTGGTGTGATCGACGGCCAGGAAAACCCCTATGCACAGATCGCATCAGCCAAATTTCAGGAAGTGCAGAAGTATCTGTCGATCACAGGTCACGTCTATACCCCTGCCTATATCCTGATGTCGAAAAAGAAGTTCGACGGTCTGGATGCGGACATGCAGGCAGGCCTGACAGATTGCGCCAACAAGACGCAGGACTTCACCTATGAGAAAGCCGCTGAGTTGGAAGCAAGCCTGCTCAAAGTCATCGAGGACGCAGGCGTTGAAGTGAACTCTGCTGACAAGGCCGCGTTCATCGAAGCCTCTAAGCCAATCTACCAGCAGTTCTCCGACGAAGTCGAAGGCGGCCAGCAGATGATCGACAAGGTTCTTGGCCTCGGCAAATCAAGCTGATCTGCCCTGGGGCGGCAGGAAATCCCTGCCGACTTCATGATTTTCACACCGAAAATTGACCACTCCCGCGCGGCACCCCCGCGGGAGTGACAAGGAATTCCTTACAGGCCTGGCTGACATGGAACATGCGTCCTACCCTACATTGTCGCGGATCAACCGCGCACTGAGCACGGTTCTTGAATGGGTCACGATTGGTCTGATGATCATGCTGACCGTGATCGTGGCGGCTGCCGTGATCGCCCGCCTGATGGGGCAGAGCTTTTCGTGGTACGATGAGATCGCAGCCATCATGCTGGCCTGGATCACCTATTACGGCTCGGCTCTGGCGGCCCTGCACCGCAGGCATATCGGCTTTGACACGGTCTTGCTGAAGCTGCCTTTGAAGGTACGGGTCGCAGCCTTACTTCTGGGCGAGGCGATTGTGCTGATCTTCTTTTTCCTGATGGCGCGCGCCGGACTGCAGGTCTTGGAGGTGCTGGCCGGTGACACGCTGATCTCGCTGACCTGGGTGCCCATTCAGGTCACCCAGTCCGTAATCCCCATCGGGGCCATTTTGTTCATGATCTGCCAGATCCTGAGCCTGCCTTCCTATCTCAAGCTGACGGCCGCTGGACTCTCGCTCGAACATGCCGAGATCGAAGAAGAAGTCGAAACCGAACTTGAAAAGAACAAGGACCGCGTCTGATGCTGATGGCTTCGATTTTCATCGCGATGCTGTTGATGATCTGCATCAATATTCCCATCGCTGTGGCCCTTGCCATGTGCGGCGTGCTGGGCCTACTTTTCACCGAAGGCCCTGACAGCCTGGTGACCATCGCGCTTGATATGTACGACGGCTCTACCAAATTTTCGCTGATCGCCATTCCGATGTTCGTGCTGGCCGGGGCCATCATGAACGCAGGCGGGATCACCGACAAACTGATCAATTTCGTTACCGCCATCATAGGGTTCATCCGGGGCGGGCTGGCCATGGTCAACATCGGCGTGTCGCTCTTTTTCGCCGAGATTTCGGGCTCTGCCGTGGCCGATGTGGCCGCCATGGGCTCCATCCTGATCCCACAGATGAAGAAACGGGGTTACAGCAAGGAATTTTCCGCGGCCGTCACATCCTCTTCGGCGTCCTTGGCCATCATCATCCCGCCGTCAATCCCGATGATCCTTTATGCAGCATCGGCAAACACCTCAGTTGAGCAGCTTTTTGTTGCGGGCATCGTGCCGGGCTTGCTGGGGGCCGGGGGATTGATGGTTGTCGCCTACCTCTTTGCCAAGCGGTATAACTTTCCGACCGAAGCGGCGTTCAGCCTCGGGCGTCTGCGCGAGACGTTTATTGAGGCATTGCCAGCCTTCACCCTGCCAGTGATCATTTTGGGCGGCATCTTTGGCGGTTATGTGACCGCGACTGAAGCTGCGGGTCTGGCTGTGCTGGCCTCGCTGGTGGTATCGGCCTGGTACGGCAATCTGGATCTGGGCCATTTGCGCCGGGCGATGTTGGACGGTGGCATTCAGACCGCAGTTGTCATGCTGCTGGTTGCGGCATCTGTGCTCATGGGCGGCTTTTTGACCCGCGCACAGATCCCGCAGCAATTGGCCGAAGGCATCCTTTCGATTACCACGCAGCAATGGACGATTTTGCTGATCCTGAACTTCTTTTTCCTGATCATCGGGTTCTTCCTGCACTCTGCTGCGGCAATCATTCTGGTCATTCCCATCGTGATCCCGTTGATCACGGCCGCCGGCATTGACCCGGTGCATTTTGGTCTGGTCGTCACTCTGAACCTGGCCATCGGGCAACAGACACCGCCAGTGGCTTCGGTGTTGATCACCGCCTGTTCGGTGGCACGGGCCAACATCTGGGAAGTGTCCAAAGTTAACATCTGGTTTGTCGGTGTTCTTTTGGCGGTCCTGATGCTGTGTACCTACGTGCCGTCGGTTCCAATGTTCCTTGTCGAGTATTTTTACAGATGAGTGAAATGACGCCTGAAATTGTCGATGAACTCAAGGATGGGATCTTGTGGATCTCTTTCCAAAGGCCGCAGGCGCGCAACGCCCTGACCTTTGGGATGTACGAACGCCTGGCCCAGTTGTGCACTGATATGCCGACCGACGGCTCCGTGCGCGCTGTGGTCATCTTTGGCGCGGGCGGCAAGGCTTTTGCTGCCGGCACAGACATGACCCAGTTTCGCGCCTTTGAGACACCGCAGGATGCGCTGGACTATGAAGGCAAGATTGATGAGGTGCTTGAAGCCGTTGAACGCTGCCCGGTGCCCACGATTGCGGCGGTGAACGGTGCCTGCACCGGCGGGGGCGGATCAATTGCTGCGGCCTGTGACATCCGTATCGCCTCGGCCAGCCTGAAATTTGGCTTTCCAATCGCGCGGACCCTAGGCAATTGCCTTGCCGCGGGAAACATCGCCCGGCTGACGGAACTGATCGGGGCGGGGCGGGTGCGCGAGTTGATCTTCACCTCCCGCCTGATTGAGGCAGAGGAAGCTCTTGCCGTGGGGCTTGTGACCCAAGTGCTGCCGGATGAGGAGGCTCTGATGGCCCGCGCCGCAGAACTTGCCGGGCAGGTAGGGGCGATGGCTCCGCTGACGCTGCGTGCCACGAAAGAAGCGATGCGGCGCAACCGGGCAGCCCTCAAGGTGGACGATTCCGACCTGATCATATCGTGCTACATGAGCGAAGATTTCAAATTCGGCATGGAAGCGTTTCTGGCCAAGAGGAAACCGGTATGGACGGGCAAGTGACCAGCTCTGGCGGCCCTCTCAAAGGGATGCGGGTGATCGAACTGGCCCATATCATGGCAGGTCCGGTCTGTGGGCTGATGCTTGCCGATATGGGCGCTGATGTGATCAAGGTCGAAAAGCCCAATGGCGATGACACCCGCCGGTTCGTACCGCCCAAAATCAACGGCGAAGCGGCCGCCTATATGATGATGAACCGAAACAAGCGCGGCATTGCCCTGAACCTCAAGGATCCGGCCGCGGTCGAAGTGCTTCGCAAGCTTCTGGCTGAGGCCGATGTGGTGATCGAGAATTATCGCAAGGGTGCGATGGAAAAGCTGGGCCTGTCCTATGAGGATCTGGCCAAGATCAATCCACGTCTGATCTATTGCGAAATTTCCGGCTTTGGCCGCACGGGCCCCTATGCAGAGCGCGGCGGTTTTGATCTGATCGCTCAGGGCATGTCGGGGCTGATGTCGATCACAGGCGAAGGTCCGGGCCGTCCGCCGGTCAAGGTCGCAGCTCCCATTTCAGATATCAATGCAGGCATCATTGCCGCCATGGGCGTCAGCGCGGCCTATGCCAATATGCTGCAAACCGGGTTGGGGCAAAAGGTCGACACCTCGTTGTTCGAGGCAGCCATCGTGCAAACCTATTGGCAATCGGCCATCGCCTTTGCCACGGGCAACAAGCCCGACCCTCTGGGCTCTGCCCATCCGCTGAATGCGCCCTACCAAGCGTTTCAGACCAGTGATGGCTGGATCAACGTCGGTGCCGCGAACCAAAGCAACTGGCTGCGGTTTCTCGATGTGATCTCGGCACCGGAGCTGGATGCGGACCCAAGGTTCTCTTCGAACGCCACCCGCATTCAGAACCTGCCAGCACTGGTTGAGATCCTCAATGGCTACATGGTGCAGGACACGTCAGAGAACTGGCTCAACCGTATGGAAGCGGCCAAACTGCCCGCAGGCCCGGTCAATGATATCTTGCAGATGCACGCAGACCCACAGGCCCGCGCCCGCGAGATGATTGTCGAAGTGGATCATGACACAGCAGGCAAGGTCGAAACTATTGGCCACCCGATCAAATTCAGCCGCACACCGGCGGAAATTACCCGTGCATCGCCCCGTTTGGGTCAACACAGCTGCGAAGTCCTGGCCGAGTACGGCTATGACAGTGCACAGACCGAGGCCCTGATCAAATCGAATGCGGTGATCGCCGCCGATGCAGGGTAGGGCGGGGCTGCGGGGTTGTCCGCCCTCTCAATACTCTCATTAACCCCAGGAAAGAGATCCTCTGATGACACTGACTTTGGACCACGCCCAATCCATCATCCGAGACTGCCTTGAATGGCGCAAAGCCAACGGCTTGAAGCCCCTGACAATCGCGGTTCTGGACGCCGGTGGCTATCTGATGGCGCTGGCCCGGGAGGACGGCACCAGCAACCTCAGGCCAGAGATTGCCCAGGGCAAGGCGCGGGGGGCGGTCTCAATGGGCCTCGGCTCGCGCGCACTTTTTGAGCGGGCCAAGGTCGAGCCATTCTTTATTCAGGCGATGAATGCGCTGTCGGATGGATCGCTTGTGCCTGTGGCAGGTGGCGTTCTGATTAAACAGGACGGCGTTATTATGGGTGCTGTCGGCATCACCGGTGACACGTCCAACAACGATGAAGCCTGCGCGATTGCGGCCATTGAAAAGGCCGGATTCGAGGCCGACGGCGGGTGATCAGGGGGCGCCCCCCTCTAATTTGCGTTCAGAACGGTACTGTCAGAGCAAATTAGCTTGAGGCGGGCAGGGCGGATTTGTAGCGTCTGGACATGACCAAGCCTGATCCATTTCGCTATTTCAAAACGCGCCGCGAGATTATTTGCCTGGCAGGGCTTTTTCACGTTAACTCAGATGAACCAAAAATGCCGACCTTACCCCAGATCAAGCAGCAACAATTTGATGCCATTCGGCGAATGCCTCGGCGCGCGTTTGACGAAGAGTTTGGCGAGAGATCAGAGGACGTTGCACATTGAAGTGATTGTAGATGGCATCGTGGACGGACAGCAAACGTTGCATCGATCCGGGCGATTTGAACCTCCCCATTCGACGTTCTCGTCGGCGCGTCGGCCTCCTCTGATGGCTTTGCAAACAAACCACTGCCGGGCAATGGGTGTGATACTTCGGCCCGATTGTTCAATCGACCGGCTGTGACATGAAGGTGCTCCAGGCCAAGTTCTCGAAGCGCTGCGGAATATGAACCCAATTTGTCGGTGACAATCTTATCCGGAATGTAGCCCTGCTTTTTCAAGAGTTTCCGCATAAGTTTAAGGGCCGCACCTTTGTTTCGGCGAGATTGGGCCAGGACTTCAAGAACTTCGCCCTCTTCGTCTACGGCAAGCCATAAATACGTCCGCTTGCCACCAATGCGGACAAAAACCTTATCAAGATGCCAGGTTTCCGAAGGTTGAAATCTGCGGGACCTGACGTTGGCGGCAATCGCAGGGCCGAATTTCAAAACCCATCGACGCACGGTCTCAAAGCTGACCTCAATGCCACGTTCTGCCAGCATTTCTTCCACATCCCGAAAACTCAGCGGAAATCGAAAATAGAGCCAAACCGCCCGATGGATGATTGCTGGTGGAAACCGGTGACGGGTATAGCGAAATCTTTTTCGTCCCTTCCTGTTATCCAGGATTCAACAAGTTCGTCGAGTTAACGTGACAATGCCACCGGGTCTGTTTTGGGTGACATTCAACAGCCAAGCACGCAGCTTGTCGGCTTTGCGAACGTCTGCAGAGAGACTGGCACCATCCTCTAGCCGACGGCCTTGGCCAAGGACCAATCGGCGAGCGCAATGCGGTTGGACGTTAGATCGGCTGTTATCTCAGTTTCGTCAGCATAGACCGCCAAGACACCGGCAATCCGCGCTACGATTTCCTCAATTTGTAACGCGTGCTTTGATGGCTGACGGAACGTCTGCATCGGTCTCGTCGACCGGCTTGCGGATTGTCAGGCGCAAAAGTGGCGGCACGGTCAAAAGTGTGAGGAAGGCTGACATCGACAGGCCTCCGACGACGACTGCGCCTAGGCCTCGGTAAAGCTCGGAACCTTCGCCGGAGAAAATGATCAGCGGGAGCATGCCCATGACGCTGGTCAGCGTGGACATGAAGATCGGGCGGATACGGTTTCGCGTGGCCTCTTCTATCGCGTCAATCGGTTCCATTTTGTCTTCGCGCAGGTGGTATAGCGTTTGGTGCACGATCAGGATGGCGTTGTTCACCACGATGCCAACCAGAATGATGAAGCCGAGAAGTGTCAGCATATCAAGCGGTTGCGTCTGGTAAGTGTTCAAAAGTGCGAGCCCGCCGACGCCGCCGGCCGCCGCAACTGGCACAGCGATCATGATCACCAGCGGCAGCACGAAGCTTTCAAACAGGATCGCCATGACGAGGAACACGATGATAAGTGCCACGACAAGGTTGATCTGAATGGCCGACCATGTCTGGCTAAGCTGGTCTGCGGTGCCGGACACGCTGAGGCGAATGTCGCTGGGCAGGCCTTGTGCTTGAAGCACGGCGACGACTTCGGTTTCGAGAAGCTCGACGGCTTGTTCCAATGGCAGGTCGTTTGAGGGGCGTACTTCAAGCGTGACAGTGCGCAGACGTTCGCGGTGTCGGATTTCGGTGGGACCTGCGGTCAGCAAGATCTCGGCCAGCGCTGAAACGGGCACGATCTGCCCGCTGGGTGTTACCACGGGGTAGTTCCCGACGTCCTGCGTGCGCGCGGCGGCGGTAACCGAGGGGTCGCCTTTCAACACAAGGTCAACACGATCCGACCCAATAGTGATTTGCGCCACGCGCAGACCATCGTTGAAGGCGTCGACGGTGGCCGCAAGGGCAGAACTGTCGAGGCCCGCGTCTGCAAGACGCAAGCGATCCGGTATAAGGCGCACTTCGGGCGCGCCAAGTTCAAGGCCGGGGATCGGGCGGAACTGGTGACCTTCCGAGCGCGGCAAAAGCTGCGAGACAAGTCCGGCGGCGCGTCCTGCGACACCAAGGATGACGTCGAGGTCTTGCCCTGAGACGTTCAGTTCAATCGTGCGACCGCCGCCGACGCCCCGGCCAAACAGCGATGGCTGGGTCATGAAGCCGAAGGTTCCGGGTTCGGCAAAAATCGGACGACTAAGGACGGGAATCAGATCGCCTGCGCGTTGACCGTCGACAGCGGCGGCTCCGACAAATGAGTTCCCGGGAGTTGCCACGAAGAAGAAGTTTTCAATCGTTGGCGTGCCGTCTTCCAGGGCCGGCGCGGGGGCGGCGTCCCAAAGGGGCTTAGCGACGCCTTCGATCCGTTGCGCAATAGTTTCTGTGGTTTCAAGGTTGTAGCCTGGTGGTGGGATGATGAGGCCGAAGACGAGGTTTCGGTTTCCTTCGGGCAGGTATTCAAGGCGCGGCAGAAAAGTCCATGTCGCCAAGGCCGCGCCCCCCGCGATTAACGCAACCATGACGATGCCCACCGAGCGTACACGCACGGTCAGGCGGACATAGGCCATGACAGCGTTGCGGAAGCCTGCCGCAAGGTGATCGACGCCCCAAAGGCGCACCGGTTTCTGGTCGTCTGCACGCAGCAGTCGGCTTGAAAGGGCAGGGATGACCGTGACGGCCACCAGCAGAGACAGCAGCACGGAGACCGAAATGGCGACCGCGATGTCGCGGAATAACTGCCCGGCTTCCAGTTGCATGATCAGGATCGGCACAAAGACCAGCACCGTGGTCAGGGCGGACACAAGGATGGCGCCCCAGACCTGTTTTGCGCCAAGATATGCGGCCTCGCGGCGGTTGTGACCCGCTTCGCGGAGACGGAAGATATTTTCGAGCACGACGATTGCGGCATCCACGATCATGCCGATCGCAAAGGCGATCCCGGCAAGCGATATGACGTTAAGCGTTCGTCCGGTAAGGGCCATGACAACGAATGTCGCCACAATCGAGACCGGGATCGAAAGCGAGACGATCAATGTCGCGCGCGGACTACGCAAAAACAGCATCAGGATGAGTGCGGCAAGTGCGGCACCGATCCAGATGTTTTGCACGACGAGGTCGATGGCGCCCTGGATGTAGATGGTCTCGTCATAGACCAATTTTGCGTCAAGACCGGCTTCGTTCAGCGGTCCCGCTTGCAGTTCGTCGAGAACCGCGCGCAGTTCTTCCATCACTTTGATGACATTGGCGCCGCTTTCGCGAACCACATTAAAGGCAAGGCCCGCTTCGCCCTTGAAACGCAGGCGGCTGGTGGCTTCACGGTAGGCGAACGAGACCTCGGCGACGTCGCTGACCCGCACGCGCCCACTTGACCCTTGAGCCACGCCCGAGCGCAGGACCACGTCGCGAATGGCTCCTTCGGTGTTTAGGCTGCTTTCGGTGCGCACCACATAGCGGCGTTTGCCTTCGTCGACGTCACCGGCCGAGATTGATATGTTTTCGGTCCGCAAAACCCGCACCACTTCCGGCACCGTCAGGCCAAAACGCGACAGCCGTTGCGGGTCGATCACCACCTGCAATTCGCGCTGCGTGCCGCCAAACACGTTGACGGCCGAGACACCTTCTATGCGCTCGACCCGGTCCTTCACGACGTCTTCAAGAAAGTCGCCGTAAGTGGGCATGGCGCGCGTGTTTCCCTCGGCTGCTGTCAGCAACACCCAAGCGATGGGGCTGTCGTCCGAGCCGGAAGTATTGAGCGTTGGCTGGCTTGCTTCATCCGGGTAGCCGCCAACGCGATCAAGGCGGTTTGAGATCAAGAGCAGCGACTGGCTCATGTCGGTGCCAACGCCGAATTCAAGCGTGACCGTCGCTTGCCCCGTGCGCGAGCGCGAGGTCATGATTTCAAGACCATCGAGGCCGCGCAGGGTTTCTTCCTGCGGATTGACGATCTCGCGTTCGATTTCGGTTGGGGCGGCGCCGGGCCAACTTGTCTCCACCACGACAATCGGTTTGCGCACGTCGGGCGCAAGCTGCACGGGGATGCGCGACAGTGAAATCGTGCCGAACAGGACGGCAATTAAAACGGCCGCAATCACGGCAACGGGCCGGTCAATGGCGTAGCGGATCAGGTTCATCAATTTGTCTCCACGACCGAAGGTGCGATATCTTGTCCCGGACGCAGACGCTCGTTGCCGCGCACGACAACGAGATCGCCGGCCTGAAGGCCGTCCAACACCTCGTAGCTGTTCCCAAGAGGCGCGCCGATGGTCACGGTGCGCGGTTCGGCTTTGTCGTTTGCCGCCACGAAGACCGTCCAGCCGCCACGGGCCTGAACAAGCGCGTCTTTTGGCACGGACAGAACTTCGCGGGCTTCGCCCACAGGCACGTTCACGGTCAAGGACTGGCCCACGGCGACAAGGTTCGCGTCCATTGCGTCAATCGTGGTGAAAAGCGCGGTCCGGGTGCGGGTTGAGGGGTTCTCGACTGGCAAAACCGCACGCAAAGAGAGCATGATTTGCACGCCGTTTTCGGTATCGGCGGTGACTTCATCGCCTTGAGTGAGGAAATCAACATAGCGGGCAGGGACGTTGGCTTTCACCTCGAAGGCGCTTGTGTCCAGCATCCGCACGACGGGCGTTCCGGCCTGAATGAAAGCACCGGGGATGGTCGATACTTCCAGAATAACGCCGGAAAACGGAGCCGTGACGCTGGTGCGTTCCAACTGGTACTCGGTTTCGGCAAGACGCGATTGCGCAGATATTTCACGGGCTTCGGCCTCGGCAAGTTGTGAGCGGGCCTCGAAAAGATCTGCCTGAAGGTCGTCAAAGCGGCCCTGACTGAAGGTCGCGGTGCCGCGCAGAGCCGCGGTGCGCTCGAACGGGATTTGCACCTGATCAAGCCGCGCGCGCGCCGTTGCGGTGCCGGCCTGCGCTTCGGCGATTTGTGCCTGTGATTGATCCACGCGAATGGACAAAAGTTCGCGGCTTAGTTCGACCAGCAAATCACCGGCCTCGACCCGGTCGCCTGCCAGCACGTTCACACGTTCGACGTTGCCCGCGATGCGCCCGGCAACAGCCCCATCACGCGATGTTGTGACTTCGGCAAAAACCGGCACCGTTTCAGACAGCACACGCGCTTCGAGTTGTTGCACGCCGACTGCTGCGGCGCGCTCCTGTGCGGCGAGGCTTTGGGGCCCAAGCATAACGAACCCTATCAAAACGCATCTTAAAATGTGCATGTCATCCTCCTTCGTCCGATGAGGAATGTAGTCCAAAGCAGGCCAAGGCAAAGGTGGCGACTTTGCCTTTTGGAAAGGGCACGTTTAAGGCCGGGGCTTCAGATCAGTTCGATGCCTCAAATGCCCGCTTTTTCCGGCTTATTCCAGAAGTTCCTGAAATAATTCGGTGTAGCCAACGGAAGGGTCGAATGCGCCGACCGCGAGAAACTCGAGCGTTTGGCGAATAACTAGCGGGTCGTTCATCATGAAGGTATGAGTGACCGGCAGGACGATATGATCGGCAAGCCCCGGAAGGCGGGTGGATGCGACCGATACTTTGCCGTCGTCCGGCCCGTCGATCAGAAAGGAATAGACCGGATTGAGGGATTGATTTCCGGCTATGACACCGACTTCGAACCGGGGCAGGCCAAGGCGGTTTGGTGCGCTGGCGTCGTTGGTTCCAAGGGCCAGCCCCGCCGGGCCGTTCAGCCAGCGAAACGCGCCAAGATCACCAAAGATATCAACAAGTTCTGAGCCGTTGTTGGGGGGGCCAAGCAGAACGGCGCGGCCCATGTTTTTGGGTCGATTTTCTTCGAGCCACGCCCGCACCAGGATGCCGCCCATGGAATGGGTGACGAAATGAGTGATGTCGTCCCCGCAGGCTTCGACCGGTTTGTCTAGCGCTTGTTCGACCAATTGATCAAACGGCACTGACGTTGAGGCATAGCCTTGGTTGATCGTCTTGTAGCCTGCAGTCTCAAGTGCTGCGTCGATCACCTTCATCGAGGCAGGCCCGCGTGCGAGGCCATGCAGCAAAACCACACAATCGGCCAACGCAGGCACCGGAAGGGCTGCGAGAACGAGGGAAAAAGCGAAGTTGAAGCGCATGGGTTTCACGGTGTTGATCCCAAAAAGGAGGGGCTTGGAGCAAATCGACTTTGGTCTATCCTTAAATTATATAGGTATTTTAAAATCTGGATGAACCGTGTGGAACACTCTTTGGGGATCGCCATAATTGGCGCGGGCATAACCGGTTTGACGGCCGCCGATCACCTGGTCAAGTCAGGACGTGAGGTTCACGTTTTTGATAAAGGGCGAGGCGCTGGCGGGCGTATTGCGACCCGGCGGACCCCAAATGGCGTCTTTGATCACGGCGCACCCGAACTGCAGGCGGAAAGCCAGGAGTTTCGCGACTTTCTTGCGGCCCTGGGCGCAATCGTGGGGGAGTGTGGATCAAATTTCGGCGCACCGGGGATGCGATCCATTTTTGATCAATTGATTTCTAAATTGGACATTCATCAGGGAGCAGAAGTGACTGCCATCGATGGTGAAAGCGGGGGCTTGGGTTTGCACTTTGCTGATGGTCGCTTGGTTGCGCCATTCGATACGGTTTTGGTCACCGCGCCCGCGCCGCAGGCGCGGACGTTGGTTGCGCCCGTTGCCCGAGAGATTGCAGCAGAGATTGAAAAAGTGCGGATGCAGCCGATCTGGTCCTGTCTTGTTGAATTCAGCGAACCACTGGCTTTGGAGGGTAAATCCGAAGGACGCGGGGCAGTTTTACGAGCGGATCGGATGGCCTCGAAGCCTTTGCGGAATGATCCTCGCGAGGCTTGGGTGATCCATATGAGACCTGAATTCGCCTGCGACCAGCTTTTTGCCGACCGGGCGATAGTTGCGTGCTCGATCATTGAGGCGTTTGGTGATGCCTATGGTCTGACACTGCCGCAAGTCCGCTATCTGGAAGCGCACAGATGGCGGTATGCCTTTGCCGATCAGCCTTTGGGGCGGCCATTTGTAGGTGATACCGGTAATCGCTTGCTGGTTGGTGGCGACTGGACGCTTGGAGGCCGCGCCGAACATGGCTTTCAAAGTGGGCGCGCGATGGCGAATGCAGTGCTTTCCAGAGAGGTCGTGAAGGTCTAGGGAGGCCCCATGCCTTTTATATTCACCACACTGGCGGGTCTTAACGCTGCAGACTTCGACACAATTGTCGACGTCCGCTCGCCTGCTGAATTTGCCGAAGATCATTTGCCCGGTGCGATCTCTCTTCCGGTCTTATCGGACGACGAGCGTGCCGAGGTCGGTACGATCTATACACGTGTCAGTCCGTTCAAGGCCCGAAAGATCGGCGCGGCCTTAGTGGCCAAAAACGCGGCGGCCCATTTGCAGGGGCCTTTGGCTGAAACGGCCGGGAGCTGGCGGCCATTGGTATACTGCTGGCGCGGCGGGCAGCGTTCCGGATCTTTTGCGGCGATCCTTGGGCAAATCGGCTGGCGGGTCGAAGTGCTTGAGGGGGGATATCAAAGCTTTCGCCGTCAGGTGGTGGATGCGCTTTACGAGCGGGCGATGGGTCCACGGATCATCCTGCTGGATGGCAACACCGGAACCGGAAAGACGGATATTCTGCACCGTTTGGCGGTTCGCGGCGTGCAATTTCTGGATCTTGAGGGACTTGCTGATCATCGAGGGTCGGTTTTGGGTGGATTTGGGCCGCAGCCTTCGCAAAAGGCGTTCGAGACAGCGCTTTATGTGGCGATTGCGGCGCTGGACCCTGAGCGGCCTGTGGTGGTGGAAGCGGAATCAAGTCGTATAGGCGCGTTGAATGTGCCGCCAAAGCTGTTTGAGGCGATGCGGGCTGCGCCACGTATCGTGGTTTCCGCGCCTGTTGCGGCGCGTGCAGCGTTCTTGGCGCGGACCTACGCGGATGGGTCCGTTGACCTGGAAGAGTTTGTTGATCGGCTGGATCGTCTTGTAGGTTTGCGCGGTCATACACAAGTTCAGGTTTGGAAAACGGCTGTGAAGGACGGCAAGTTTACCGACGTCGCAGCTTCGTTGATCGAAACGCATTATGATGGACGTTACGCCAAAGTGCGCGAGCGGATCGGGGCAGAGGCGCTTGCGTCATTTTCGGCGGACGTGTTGGACGAGGCCGGGCTTGAGGGGCTGGCCGATCAGGTGGCACAGGCCGTTATGACACTTCCAGCGGATGGCCCGTCCACGCCTTGAGATTGCCGATTCGAACCGCATCAGTTCCACTATCTCGCAGAAATTTCAATGTCTTACCGGCTGATTTTGATGGAACCGCCGCAAGAAACCCTCCGGCAGTTTGTGGGTCAACCAAAAGCGTGGCGGCAGGCGTTACGGGCAATGCGATCCCAAGCGCGGCACGGTTTGCAGGCGCGATCGTCGAAGCGATACCATGTTCGGCAAGACGTTTTGCTCCGGGATAAAGCGGGACCTTTGTACTGTCGATCTGCGCGGTGAGACCCGCGGCGGCCGCCATTCTCAGGGCATGCCCGGCCAATCCGAACCCTGTGACATCGGTCATCGCATTTGCCGTTTTAGCGAGAATTTCAGCGGACATCACAGGCGAAGTCGCCATCACCTGCAAGACATGCGCCACGTCACCGCCAGCTGCTTTCCCAGCCATCTCAGCAGCCATCAAAGTGCCTGACCCAATCGGGCGCGTTAGGATTAGGACGTCGCCGTTTTGGGCCTTGTCGAAGGTCTTTGCCGCCGCGGTGAGGGTTCCCGTAACGGTAAACCCAAGGGTCAATTCCGCGCCTTGCGTTGTGTGACCGCCGACAAGGGCCGCGCCTGTTTCGCGGCTGATTTCTGTCACGGCGGTGAGGATTTCGCGCAGGTGATCCGCCTGAAGCCGTTCGGACATTCGCGGCAAGGTGATTTGCGCCAGCATAGCATGTGGTGTCGCACCCATTGCCCAAACATCGCCCATCGCGTGCAACGCGGCGATCCGGGTCATCACATAGGGGTCGTCCCAAAACGCGCGCAGGTGGTCTGTGGAAAGGACTTGTTGCTGTTTACCAAAGTTAATGACGGCGGCGTCATCCCCGGTTGCTGTGATGATATTCGGGCTTTGCGGAGTGTCGAGAGCGGATAGCGCCTCGTCCAATATAGAGGCGCCTACTTTTGCGCCGCACCCACCGCACATCGGCGTGTCGCCCAAGGCATCTGAAACGCCCTTCGCCGCGCCTTTGGGGGCAGTAGGGCCGGGCATTTGCGGTGGATTGTTCAGCCGGTCCAGGAAGCGGCGGTCAATGCGGTCTTTCCATATCCAGGCCCAATCACCTGCGACTGCGCGGCCGAACTTATCTGCCACCGCTGACCTTCGCCCCAAAGAAATAAGCTTCAGATATTGCGATTGTGGCTCGAAATGCTTTGGCGCTGACCCCGTTAGATCTGCGCGAAGGTTAGCAGTAAGAATGGGGGCGGCACGTACGGCAAAAACACCGGCTTTGGGGCGTGGGGCGTGGGAAAGGTGCGCGCAATCACCGACCGCATAGAGGCTTGGGTCATTAACAGACCTTAATGTTGCATCGACGGTGACATAGCCGTTGGTCAGGTCCAGCCCCGTCTCAGCCAGCCAAGGAAACGGGCGCGCGCCCGCCGCGCCGACCGTAAAGTTTGAAGAAACACGCTGTCCACCGGTTAATACGATGTGGTCAGAGTGGACCTCGATCGGGGCGGTGCCTTCGATGATTTGGATGCCCGCGGCTTGCAGCGCACTGCGCAGTTTTTCCGCTGTTGCTTGCAAAGTTCCGGCCAGCAAAGTGTTCGCTTCGACCACGGTCACTGGGTTGGGCGTGCCTAAACACGTAAGTCGATGGTTGATCGCAAGCGCGAGTTCGACGCCACCGACGCCGCCCCCTATCACTGTAACAGGGCCCTTGTGTTCATTTTCGACAAAGGCTTGCCAGCGCGCGGCGAAAGGACCAAGCGGTTTGGCCGCGATAGCGTGATCTGTGAAGCCCGGAATTTCTGGCATGTCTGATGTGATGCCGATGTCCAGCGATGCAATGTCATAGGCCACATCTGGGCGACCTTCGACTGACAGGCGTTTGGCGTCTCGATCAATGCCGGTGACATATCCGAAAACCATGCGCGCCCCCGCATAACGCGCCAGCCTTACTAGATCAATTTCGAGGGCTTCGCGAGTATAGTGACCTGCCACGAAACCAGGCAACATGCCGGTATAGGGCGCGGTTGCGGCCGGGTTAATCAGCGTTAAGCGCGCGCCCGGAACCGGGTTCATGCCCCATTGACGTAAAAGCAGCGCATGCGCATGCCCGCCGCCGATCAGGACGACCTCTCGCACGAGGGGAGTTGGGCTATGCATTATCATGCGATTGGCCTAGCGCGACTTCAACGCCTTGGCGAGGGTTCAGGGCGCAATCCATTGTGAAGTGTCACCTTCAAAGACGGCGCGGCGAAGCCCATCGGGCGCGATGTGCAGGGTCTCGATGCGGTGGATGGTGGTTTGAAGCTTAAGCATCTGATGTAACTCGGGTGTGGCGTGCCATGCGTCCTCGGGCTTATCAATAGGCGTTCCGGGGCTTGGATCAACGGCATAGTTCAGACGGGTTCCGGGGCCAAGCAATTGCCAGGTCGCTGCATCTACTTCGATCAATTCGATCGTCACAGAAAGGCGGATCTGAAAGCGTTCGGGGGCATCCCAGATTAGCAGCTCGGCGCGCTCATCATTCTTAAGATCAGCGACTTTTGTCGCACCAGCATGGGTGAACATTGTAAGCATAGACGCAGCCCGGTCCACCCCACGAAGCACGACAATACGCGCAGCCGGACCGCGCTTTGCCGAGGACGTGGCCAGAACCGGTAGGTTCGCTGGCGCGTTTGTGTCGGTTGCGCCGGCTTCAAGTCGTGACCAGACCGCTGCCAAAGTGCCGTTAAGGGTATTTAATGCGTCACTCATAGCCCGTCATTTCAAGGTAGCCGCGCCCGGAATGTGTGCCGGTCGCCTGAACCCGATCCTCCCAATAGGGGACAATCGTGGGCATCCAGCTTTGCGGGTAAACCGCGTGGACGTCGATTTCAAGGTCGCAGTTTTCAGGTGTGACGGTCCAACCGACCGGCACATCACGGTCGGCCACGCGGGCCCATTTGTTCGGTTTCATCGTGAGATCGCCGGGCCTAAATGGGCTTGGCGGTCCATCGGTCGCGATCCATGTACCGACGACATAGTCACGGCCCGAAGTGTCACGCAGGCGGTAGCCCATTAGCTTCGCACCGCTGTCGAGATGCAGCGAAATCCAATCCCATCCCGTTTGAGTTTCGGTCAGGGGTTGCGACGACCATTCACGATCCAGCCATGCCTGAGCGGTGACGGCAACTGGGCCAGACGGAAGCTCTATAGTGCCCTCAACGGTGTAAAAGGGCTGCGAATAATAGTGGCTGGCCAGGCCTGCTGCGGACTTTTGCGAAAAACCCTGAATGCCTTGGGGTACGAAGGGTCGATCAGACGCCAACGTAAGATCATAAGCAAAATCAGAGCCTTGCGCCGTGAGTTTGACGTTTCTTAAATCTGAACCCTCCAACGCCCATTCGTCGATTACCGCACTAAACGGTGTTGGTGTGACACTCGCCTGTCCTGTGCCGCCGTGCGCCAGTCGTTCGGCGTGGAAGTGGCCTTCGGGGGTTGAAACCGCTGCGTGTCCCAGCCAGATTTGATCGCTTTCTGCCGCGGTCGGACGAATTGCATTTCGAAAAAGCGTCCACTGCGCGCCGTAGGTTTCACCGTCTGCTCCGGTCAAGATGCCGGTCACATACCACCACGCGATGCGGAAATTCGGGTGGGATCCGTGGTCCTTTGGGAATGTGAAGCGGGTATCAGGATCGGGGAGTGCAAAGCCCTCTTCGGTGGCACCCATACCGGCAAATCCCTGCGCAATTGCGGCGAGGGGCGCCGTAGCAAGTAAGATGCAAACGCAAAGGGCTTTAACGTTCATGAACAAAAACCCGGATCAGGTCGGCGGGGGGACGTTTTGCAAGCTGTCGTGCAGGCCAAAGACCGGCCAGCCCAGCCGTCAGAAGCGAAAGTGCGAGAAGCCAGATCCAATCTGCCGGAAAAAGGTACATAGGCAATTTCCACCCGAAAGCCTCGACATTGATGACCGAAAGCAGGACCCACGCAAGGACGAGCCCGACCGGAACCGCAAGGATGAACGTCAAAAATGCAAGAACCAAAGCGCGGAAAAACTCAATGCGCGCAAGAGTTTGACGGGGCAAACCAATGGCCCAAACCGGCGCGAGCTGCGGCAATCGAAGGGCTGCCAAAGTTAACAGGCTGGTCAAGATCGCGACCGCGGCGACGGACAGCGTCAAAACATTTAGAGCGGCGCTTACGGCGAAGGTGCGCTCGAAGATGCCAAGGGAAAACGCCTTTAGGGACGCCTGATCGACAATATTTTCGGGCGCAAGGCCGAACTCTTCGGTCAAGGCGTCGCGCAATCCCGGCACGCCTTCTGGATCAAGACGCAGGCCAAAGTCGGTTCGGTCGACCTGTGGGTATCGCGATATCAGGGTTTGCAGCGGTAGAATGACCTGGCCAAGCGGGTTGCCATAGTCGCTGTAAACCCCTGCTATCGTTGTCGTCCAGCCTCCGGGCATGTGAAGTATGTCGCCAGGTGAAAGGTTTTCGCGGCGCGAGAGTTGTTCATTGATCAATGCGCCTTCGTTGCGGCCAATGCCGTCCCAGACATCCGGCGACGCCACAATTAAGGGCCAGTTCTGGCGGTACGTCGGGTGATCGACCACACCATAGATTTCACCAGGCGCACCCAGAATATCAGCGTCGGTGTGCCAGATTGGTAAGACGGCATCGACGCGCGGCGTGACGAAAGCAATAAGCGCGTCGATCTGATTTTCGTTTTCTGCCCCGATATAAACCTCGCTTGCAAGACGCTGATCGAGCCAGCCAGTGAATGTCAGGCGGAAACTGCCGACCATGGTTGAAACGCCGATATTTGCGGCCAGCGCAAGCAATAGCGCCATTAGTGCGAGCGACAAACCCGGGAGTTGCTGGCGGGTATCTGCCCAGAACCACTCGACCAGTGGTCCCGACCCTGAGAGGCGTTCACCAAGGTTAAGAAGTCCGGAAAGAGCGGTAGGAAGTGTTAACGCAGCTGCAATCAGGAGGCCTCCGAGGAGGGTAAATCCTGACATCAGATTGCTGCCGAAAACACCGGCGACGAGAGCGACCAAAGTCGCGATTCCGGCGAGGGAAAGTTGCATCCGCATTGTCCTGCTAGACGCGCGCGCCCAAGCCCGGGGGTGAGCCGTGGCCAGGGGGTTCAGACGGGCGACTTGAAGCAAGCTTGTCGCCGCGGCAAGTGCGGCGCCAAGAACCGCAATTGCGAGACCGCTTAGCCACCATGTTGGCGACAGCGTCAGCGTGCCTTCGACGTTTGCGCCATAAAGTCCACGTAGCGTCGCGGCGACATCTGGAAGCAGCGCGGCGGCAACGATGTAGCCTAATCCAATGCCAAGTCCGCCCGCGAAAAATGCAAAGAATATAAGCTCGAGAACAAGGAGCGAGACCAAATGGCCCGGTGTGACACCGATCGCGCGCAGGGTACGAAAAACCGGACGGCGTTGCTCGAATGCAAGGCCGACAGCGCCGTTTACGATGAACAGTCCGACGACAAAACTAAGTAGCCCGAACGCAGTCAGATTAAGGTGAAAACTGTCCGTAAGGCGGGCAAGATCATCAGCGGTTTCGGGGCTTCGCCGAACCAATTCAGGTGCAACTTCGTCCAGTAGAGTTTGGCGAAACGGTTGGTTGGGTAGCAGGGTCAGACGGCTTATTCCTTCAATACCTGCAAGGGTTTGTGCGCTAGCGATGTCCATGATTGCAAGGCCGGGAGCGATGCCTTCAACGGAACGGACACGGGGTGCGAAGTTGGAAAGTCGCTGGGCCGTGGCGGGGGCGGCAAGGATAAGCCCGTCGTCGCCCATAAACTCGAATATTTCGACTTCGGCCATCGCCGTACCGGCCGGGTTGAGCCGTGACATTGTCAGAGGGTCGATCCCCAGGATGCGCACCCGGCCATCGGTGCCGAAAACCCATCCGTCTACAACCGGGCTGACCAGCCAACCGTTCTGGCGAAGGGCGACAAAAGTCTCGTTCGAGATCACCCTGCCGGTTTTGTCTGACAGCGTGGTCTCGCCTCCAAGAACGCTTGCGGCGTCATCGTAGCTTTTGCGGGCTTCGGCGTTGATCGCCTGGACACCGGACCAAAGTGCTGTCGCCAGAGCAAGTCCCAGGACAAGCGTCAGGAACTGAAAAGGCCGCCTTTTCCAATGTGATAGAAGCGTGAAAAGGACTGTGCATGACATCACTGAAAATGCCCATGTCGCAGGTGCAGCCGGCGGTCGGCGCGAGACGCCAGACGGTTGGAATGAGTGACAATCAAGAGGGCGGCGCCCTTGTCGTGGGCTGCAGTCACGAGAAGGTCAAAAACGGCATCGCCGGTTGCTTCATCAAGGTTGCCGGTGGGTTCGTCCGCTAGGATAAGTTTGGGCGACGCCGCAACGGCGCGACCAATGGCGACGCGCTGTTGTTGTCCTCCCGAAAGCTGTTCGGGATATTTTGCGAGGTGTTCGGTCAGACCAAGCGACGATGCAAGCGCGTCGATATCAACGCTTCGGCCGGTCAGGCGTGCCTGAAAGCTGAGGTTCTGGGCAACGGTGAGGGAGGGGATCAGGTTAAATTGCTGGAAAATTATCCCGATGTTTTCGCGGCGCAGTGTGGCGCGTTCGGCGTCGCGACGGTTCTCTAACGCCTTACCATTAATTGTTATTTCGCCAGCGTCCATGGGTTCCAGCCCGGCAATCATATGCAAAAGCGTGGACTTGCCTGACCCGCTTTCGCCCGTCAGAGCAACGGCTTCGCCAGCGGCGAGCGTCAATGACACGCCGTTAAGGATCGAGACCTTTCCGAAACGTTTTTCAACGGATGTGACGGTTAATACCATTCAGCTTATCTATCCCGCTTTGGGCGTCGGAACAGGGGTCAATCTATGGTGAGACCAGATGGCACAGTTTTTGGGCGACCCAGCGGACGTGTTCGGGCGGTTTGCCCGGTGAGGCTTTCGAGGAAAGCGACAAGATCGGCGATGTCTTGGTCCAGTAGAGAGACCGGCTCAATGTCGATTTTTCGCCGTTGGCGATCCATTTCGCGGGTGTCGTACTGAACGATAAAGTCGGCTTCCTCAAGCCAAGGCGCGGCAGGAAGCTTGGCCATATCACGATTCCACAGGGCTAGAGCGGATGTCGGATCAAGGTGATGGCGCACCATACCTTCAAGCGTTGGATAAGCGCCGTTGTGTCCGTAAGGCGCTGTTAATGATATATTCCTTAGCATCGGGGTGCGGAAGCGGTAGGCGTCCTCAATCCGGTTGCTTTCCCCCATCCGCCCGACGTCACGCGGTTGGGGGTCAAACCGGCGGGTCTTGCCGGGGCCGAATGCGGGCAGGGCGAGGGCGTGAAATTTCTGGTCCGACATAAGCGGACCGGAATGACAGGCGGCGCAGCCCGCGTCGCCGTAAAAGAGTGACATGCCGCGGGCGGCTCGCGTGGAGAGTGCGTTTTTGTCTCCGGCGAGAAATGCGTCAAACGAGCTGTCGTGATTTTTCCATTCTGTGCCCATGAAGGCGGCAAGCGCGTTTGCGATATCGACAATTTCGACGTCTTCGGGCGTGTTTATATGCGCAAAGTTTTTAACGAACATTAATCCGTAGTCCGGATTGGTGCGCACCTCTTTGGCGATGATGGGCCAAGCGTTGTCGAGCCGGTCGTTGATCGCGCCGCCCACTTCGTTTTCCTCGGGTGCGCCGGCCATTTCGAACCGGGCGGTCAAAGGAAAGAGCGCTTGCGCGGCGAGGATGGTTTCGAGGCCCTGGGGTAGCCATTCTTCGGCGGGTGAGTTGAAGCCGTTTCCATAGAGATCTGAAACCGCGAGGCGACCATCGTGAAACAACACGTCGATTTCTTTCGCACCAAGATTCCAAAGGGCAGGGGCGTTTCTCGGAATGCGCTTTTGGATGCGGTCTTCGCCCAGTGTGGCGACCCGTTTCGGGCCAAGGCCGTCGCCGCCTTCGCCGATCCCGAGACTTAACCCATCCGCTCCGCCGAGGTCATGGTGATGACAGGTGCCGCAAGAGATATTTCTGTTTCCCGACAAAATCTTGTCATAGAAAAGAAGCTGACCGATTTTGGCTTTCTCCGGGTCGAATGCGATGAAATCATCGTCGCCAAGCGGCCTTGGAAGATCAGCCGCAAAGGCGGGCGATGCGATGCAAAGGGCAAGGATATGAAGCAATCGATTCATGGGTTTATTCTGGCAGGTGCAGCGGTGCTCGCAACCCCCGTTTGGGCAGAAATCGAAACGGCTCGGGATCATATGGAGGCGGGTCGGTTTGCGGAAGCGATGGAAGAATTCCTGCCTGCAGCGCGGTCTGGGAACGCAGATGCAGAGGAATTGATTGGGGTGATGTATGCGCTTGGGCTTGGGGTAGAGAGGGATCCGGAGCGCGCGTTTGAGTGGTATTTGCGGTCCTCGATGAAGGGGCATCCGGGCGCGCAGTCGGGGCTTGGGTGGTACTATGAACTGGGTTTGGGAATGCCCTCTCCGGATTTGGTGCGGGCTTATCTATGGTATGGGTTAAGTACGATTGGCGGCGACCCGGATGCGGTTATGTCCTTGGAAGAAGTGCAAAAACGGATGACGGCCGAGGAGATCGACCGTGCGAAAGTTCTGATTAACGATTATAAACCGTGGATGTATCCGTTCCGGTGAGGGTGTTAAACTTAACGAGGCGTTTGGAGGGATGCGAGCGCTAGTTGGATCAGAACCTTCTAAGGCTCTGAAAAGGTGTGATTTTGGGCGTCGGTACAATGTCGCTGCAGGCGTTCTGTGGCGCAACGAAAGGGTAAGACGTCAGCTTCATCGCGGAAAAGTCAGATTTTAGTCACTTTTCCGGCTTGCGGCCCTGTAGCAGGCCAAATGTGTTGACTTGAAGCCCGGATGCCCCCATGTCCCTTTTCATGATTGCTTCTGCCGCGTGAGCAGGTCGCGTTTACTGCGCGAAGCATCATACACTTTCAGGCACCCACCTCACGCAGGGGTCCGGCGCGACGACGATCAACGGGGCAATTCGGCC